>JAJOJD010000042.1 GCA_021208965.1 Gammaproteobacteria bacterium | reverse complement strand
TTTAAGACTTGTTCAGCACTACCGTGTATCTGTTCGGCTGTCTCGACATTTAACCACGCAGGATCTCTCATCATCAGATCAGACGACATCACAATACCGGTCATCGGTGATTTGACATCATGACTCATATTGGCTAAAAACTCAGTCTTCGCTCGGTTGGCCGCTTCGGCTTTTTCTTTAGCGGCAGTCAAATCATTTTCTATTTTTTTAAGATAAGTAATATCAACTGTGTTACCAACGATCCCAATGACGTCTCCCAACTCATTATATAATGGGCGTTTAATTGAAAGTTGGACAATTTTTTCACCAGAATCGAGAATGGCAGACTCTTCTTGAGAAATATCACGTTTCTCTTTCATAATAATGCGATCATTTTCTTTAAAATGACGGGCGGTTTCTTCGCCGAAAAGTTCAGCATCTGTTTTGCCAACAACATCTTTTGGATCCGATGGGAAACCCATTTTTTTTAAACTTTCACTGCCTCTGGCATTTATTCCTAGCCAAACACCGGTGGTATCTTTCCAGTAAACATCCCCTGGAACGTTATCAATAATTTCTCGCAGCTGAAAAACTTCTTTTTTAAGGTTATGAACAAGATTTTTAAGGTCTTCCTTTGATAGATTTTCCATATCATCGTTAAATATTGACATCGTTAAATCTCCATAAAAATTACAAATCCTACTGCATAATACTATAACGTATCATTTAATACTTATTTTGCAAATAGTTTGGTTTGGGAAATTTGGTCCAACATCATAAAAACTCATCCCTGTATCCATTGATATTTTTCTTTTTATTGCATCAAAATCACTAGGATCTAAATACTGGATAAAAAAATCATCTCCGATATCATTAGAATTTAAAAAATATCTTGGCCTAAGACCAATATTTGCAACTACATCAAAGGTAGCATTTAATAAACCATTAAATCTTCTATCGATCTCTGATACTCCATCCAAATAACCATGTTCAATAATCAGAACATTAGCCCCTGAATGACAAGAATTAATACAGTTAATGAATGTGGACCATCGCTTTTTCAGGTCAACATGATGTAAGACCCATCGAGCCACAACCAAATCAAAACTTCTTTCAGAAGAAGATAAATCGCTCTCAGATAAATACTGAATACCTAAGCTTTTCTTAGCGTAAGGATCAAAACCAAATATATCGACCTTTTTTGCTTTTCCAGAAGAAATTAAGTGATCAGCAATTTGTTTTTCATAGATTCCTTCATCTAAACCAAAACCTAACAAATTTATTTTGTGTTGCGGCTTTATATGGTCAAGTTCTGTTTTCACTGCTGCATCAGAAAGTTCATTATGTTTTTTAAAAGCATCCAATGTTTTTGCTGGATCCAAGTGAATGTTATTTCTAAAACAAAATCTAATAAAATCTTGACAGACAGAATGAAGAGAAACTCGTCCAGACAAATAATTAATGTACTCAGAAGAATCAGATATAGCATAAGCGTTTAGCCAAAAAATGAAATTTTCATGCAAATAACTGTTTATGTTTCCTTGATTTATTGTATCTAGAGTTTTCTTTAGCTGATGTTCATTTTTCAGAAGCGCTACCATACTTTTTAAGTCATTCGCCCCAGATTGACGGATTGTTTGAAAAAAATGCGTATTAGTTGAATATTTTTTGAAATATTCAGTGTTGACTGGTTTTACCCTAGAAAATAAATTCGTATAAATATACGAGGATGAATTATGTTTGATATAGGGCTTAATGCTTTTTAAGGTTAGCATGATGATCTTCCAGAATTAAATATCAATAAAATTTTAAGTTGGCGCCAGTTTCGAGGGTAAAGTTTATTGGCTCCTGTATCCCAGCAGAATGTTCACCTATCCAATCCGTATCCTCAAATTTAGATAGTTGATTTGGTTGATAGCGATTTTTCAGTTTATCCTCCGGTTGTAATTTCAACCATTCGCGTACAACAAACTTTTGAAGACCCGAATCTAGAGCATACAAGCCTTCTTTGCCTACTACTGTAGGGTTTTTAAAGAAATCTATTGCTTGAATTACGCCTGCAAATACTAGTGCTCTAGTTAGCTGAATTTCATTAGCGGGAACAGACTCTCCTGTATCATCAAAGTTATAAGGAAACCCTCCCCGTAAAATTTTTATTTTTCCTCCAAAATCGCTTTCATAAACAACATTATCTAGCGGATTTGCCGCAATACCACTTGTGTTGTTTTTTTGAACTAATTTAAGCAGTGTCAAAAATTCACGATCACCTGAAGAACAGCTAACTAATGTTTTATCTCGCGGAGATAATCTAAAAGCTTCAACAGACTTCGTCACATCTTGACCGGAACATCCAAATAATAAATCAGCAGACGCAACTAAGCTGACAAGATCACTCGTAGAAACAAAATTTTTCCGTAAATTTGCTGATTGCAATTGAGAAGAATCACTGTCGTAAATGATGACTCGATGCCCCAAAGACAACAATTTTTCAGCAATCGCTTTTCCAATTGATCCGTACCCAATAACACCGCAGGTGGTTGGTTCTCGCGACACAGGGATAACAGGAGAAAGCTTCTCTACGACAGCCTCTGCAATGAGCGGTGACTCAAGAACCTTTTTAGTCGCACAATTCGCCATATTAATCAAGGGAAATGAAGGAATACAACCTTGTCGAACTAAATTAATCAGTCCTCCGCTCGTTTTTTCCAAACCAACAATATTCATTCGACCCTGAATACTCGAAGGCATAAAATTAATAGCATATCCGCCATGATCTAACACCAGAAGATTTTTAATGTTTATTTTTTTATCTAAATCTTCAACAACTGTTTCCCATAAGCTGTTAATATCAAAAGAAAATGTTTCATCAAATCCCCCTAATACGGTCTGAGCGGAACAGCGCTGATAATGGACACCTAATCGTTGGGTTTCTTGTACTACCCATTCATTTTCGGAATAGTGTTTCCCCAGAACAAAAGTATTTTTCGGATCAAGCCCAATTGAAAACATTGAATCAAGAAGATTGAGGGATGTTCTTAGTGGATGATGAACATACACAACAGCCGTATCACATAACGGAGATTCTTCAATACGCCGAAGTCTATCCACCATAATATCTAAAACAGGTAATCGAACAAAAACATTGTTTGTGACAGTTCTAAAAAAACCATTTCTAGTGTGTAAAAAATAGCTAGAATTGGCTGGTTGGCCCCTAAAATTAGGAATAGTTCGCATTATTCTGTTCACTAACACGTTTAAATTCTCTTAATTAAATTAATTTATAAAATAAAATTCCGTCCTCCTTGAACCGATAATACAATAAAAAAATGCTTTCGTTATTGTTAAATTTCTTTCATTACAGATCTAAAAATGATCAACGATCGATGGTAACATCATTTGTAACTAACAACAAACAGTCAAATTCTGCTTTTCTATTTTCCCTGTGTTACCCTCACTCAAAATTCTTAGCAAATTCATGAAGATAATGATAAAATCTCAGCGAATATCCAGTGAATAAACTGTCGTGAGGCTTCTTATGTTTACATCGTCTAAACCATCTATAGAACCCAACCCTACTTATCATCTCGTCGCTCAAAAAAATAACACTTCATTTGAAAATGTTGATCCTTTTGAGGGGGAATCCTGTGATGCTTCTTGGCAAAATAAATTTAAATTCGCCGCAAGCGGAATCATTAAACAACATGGGGATTCACTGGAAACTGCATTGCGAAATCTCATTAAAAGTG
>JAJOJD010000001.1 GCA_021208965.1 Gammaproteobacteria bacterium | reverse complement strand
CCGAAGTGATGACGAAATCAATCAACTACATTGTTGAAGTGGATATTCGAAAATTTTTCGATAAAGTGAATCATCGATGGTTACAACGCTGCTTGGAAGAGCGTATTGCTGACCCTACGATTATGTGGTTAACAAAACGTATCCTAAAAGCAGGTATCATGGAAGAAGGGAATTTATTACCCTCCATAGTGGGTACACCACAAGGCGGGGTAATTAGTCCGTTGTTAGCGAATATTTATTTGCATTATGTACTTGATCTTTGGTTTGAAAAGAAAATTAAACCAGCAGCGAAAGGACATATGGCGCTAATACGATATTGTGATGATTTTGTTGTGTGTTGTGAAAGCGAACATGACGCGAAAACATTTCTTGAATTATTGAAACAACGCTTGGAGAAGTTTGGTTTGGAAGTGGCTGAAGATAAAACGCAAGTTTTAGAATTTGGCCGAAGAGCATGGCAACTAGCCAAGAAGCGAAAAGAGAAAGTAGGAAGCTTTAACTTTCTTGGTTTCACGCATTACTGCACTAAGAGTCGTCGAGGAAATTTTATTATGGGTCATAAGACTAGCAAAGAAAATTTAAATCGTAAACTCAAAGAAACTAGAGAATGGATAAAGAAGATTCGAAATCAATTACCGCTAAAGGAATGGTGGCCAACGATCAAGGCAAAATTAACTGGCCATTATAATTACTTTGGGATTAGTGGAAATCATCACTGCTTAAAGCAATTTTACAAGTCTACGTTCTGGATGGTGTTCAAGTGGATCAATCGAAGAAGTCAGAAGAAAAGTATGACATTTGAGATGTTCCAGAAATATATTGAGCGCAATCCATTACCAACACCGAGGATCTGTTATGCACTGTATACATTTTAATTGCTATGGTGAATGCTTCATCGAAGAGCCGTGTGTGGGAAAACTACAAGCACGGTTCTGTAGGGGTGGTCATGGTAGCGAAACTTTTAATAATTTATTTATGAAGGAGAATTTACTATGACCTCTACCAGACATCAATTTGTACTCTGTCGCCAGGAATAGGCCTTGAGTAAGATTTATATTTATTTTTACGGCGTAACCGTTTAATTGGTTTAACTTCATGCTTTGTTAAAACCTTATGAATGCTAGCCAATGACAAAGAACACTCATGTAAACGATTCAATTCTGTTTGGATACGTCTCGCACCTAAATTCCTTTGTGATCGAAAATCAATAATCCATTTTTCTATTTTTTCATTTATTTTCTTAGTGGGTGAATTATGAGGTTTTCTACTCTGATCTTTTAATCCATCTAAACCAAATTTTTCATAGCGTTTAAGCCACTTCCTAAGCGTTGGTCTAGAGACACCGCAATACCTACAAACATATCCTGCATCTTGCTTCAACTCGTATAATCTTACCCATTGCAAACGGGCTTTTATTTCTCTGTTCATTAGGACAGAATAATATCAAATTAGTTGAAGCTATGTCTATGAATCACACAGGTGAGTTATTTACGCTTTTCGCGTATTATACCGTGCTTATTTTCTCTATTGCTGATATTAAGTATCTTACATATCTTCTCCGTTCCAGGTTTTACAATTAATAACACGTCATTACCACGAGCTTTATTTGCCGCGCTAACTTTTCATCTCAATTGGTTAGAATCACAGATCAATTACTTGCCTGGGGCATGGGATGTATTATGGACCCTATCAGTAGAAGAAACATTTTACATTTTCTTCCCTCTTTTTTGTTGGACCTATCGAAAGCCTCGCTTATTTATCGCGATGATGTTCACGTTTATTTTTATTGGACCTTATTCTCGCACGCATGCAGGAGGGTTGGCAGAATGGGATGGGCATGCCTATTTATCCTGTATGGATGGTATTGCCATGGGTTGCCTTGCTGCATTAGTCACTCATCAAATGAAACTAACAAAAAAATTGCTTCTGGCTTGTTGGGACAAGAAACTGCTAGAAGATTTTCAGAACCAATGAATCGTTGGATAAGAAACGCCTCTGCCACGATGGGCAACCGTATTCCTACAATTAGCCTTAAAAAATAAAGTAGGCGTTATTGCCTGAATATTATATAATTAAGTTCAACGTTTTATCTTAGTTGTCTGTTGTCAAAAAATACAGACCTTGTTCAGGGCGTAAAATCATGTCGCGTTATTTAGATCCTAGAGCGGATGTCGTCTTTAAAAAAATCTTTGGAGATCATCCGCATCTCTTAATGAGCTTCTTAAATGCGGTTTTACCCTTGCCTGCGGATAGCCCGATTGTGGAGCTCAGGTATTTACCGAGCGAACAAGTGCCGGTCATTCCGGAATTCAAACGAACGATTGCTGACGTCAAATGTAGGGATTCGCAGAATCGGGTCTTTATTGTTGAAATGCAAATGAATTGGACAGACACCTTTAAACAGCGTTTGCTGTTTGGTACGAGTCAGGCATTTGTGAAACAATTGGAGAAAGGACGCGGTTATGTTTTTCTTGAACCTGTTTATGGCCTAGGGCTCGTGGCGGACATTTATGATACCCTGACTCCGGACTGGTATCATCATTATCAGTTAGTGAAAAAAGGGAGTCATGACGGTGACGTCATTGACTATCTTCAGTTAATTTTTATTGAGTTGCCGAAATTTCCTGTTCATTCGCAGGATGAGAAGAAATTAAGACTGCTGTGGTTACGATTTTTACGTGAGATTAATGAAAATACGCATACGGTTTCTGAAGAGCTCCTAGCGGTACCGGAAATTTCCGAAGCGGTAGAGCTTGCTGAAGAGTCAGCGTACAGTAAAACGGAGTTGGAATTTTACGATAGTTATTGGGATCAAGTCAGACGAGAAAAGACCCTGATGTCGGATAAATATAACGAAGGGAAAGCAGAAGGCAAAGCAGAAGGCAAAGCAGAAGGCAAAGCGGAAGGTCAAATACAAATCGCAAAAAATATGCTAGGGCTGAATCTTGCTGTGGCTGTTATTGCGAGCGCAACAGGATTGACTGAAAAAGAAATAGAGCACTTGAAAATTGAAGCAGGAGACATCCGACAATAGAAGAGGCCTTGAATAAAATTTAAAACATTCCTAGCTCTAATTTAGCTTCTTCAGACATCATGGACCTATCCCATGGTGGGTCAAATACCAGTTCTACCGTGACGTCTGTGACACTGTGAAGATCGCGTATTTTTGCTTCAGCATCGGCGACAAGAACAGGGCCCATGCCACAGGCGGGGGCTGTTAGCGTCATTTGCACATGGACATCGTTACCAATCAAATCATTATCTTCGGTATAAATAGGCGTGATCTTAACATGATAGACCAGCCCTAAAGCGACAATATTGACCGGAATTTCAGGGTCATAGACAGTTTTCAATTGAGCCCATACAGCCTCTTCATCGACGATGGTGAGAGGGCCTTCAGGGTGTTTTTTATGGTCAGGCAGGTCTTCTTTAGATAATCCTAAGGCATCTGCTTCATTTTTATCAATACGGGCTAAATTTCCACGTACATTCACCGTGATATGCCCGCCTAATGCTTGAACAATTTGTACTTCTGTGCCACCTGGAATCGTAAATGGGACAGCCGAGGGAACCATTAATGCATCACAGTCTCTTTCTAAGTATACCCACTGGCCTTCATGCATGTTTAAATTCCTCATTAATGGTGAAGCTTTCTCCACAGCCACATGATCCTGTTTCATTAGGGTTTTTATATTTAAAAATACTATTTAAACCGTCACGGACGAAATCAATCTGGGTGCCTTGTAGAATCGGATAATCTTCTTGAGCGACATAGATTTTTATGCCATGGTCAAAACAGAGGTCGTTTGGGTCGACAACTTGATGGATAACATTCAGGCGGTACATATAACCCGAGCAACCTGCGGTTTGCAAGTGTAATCTCACGCCAATAGCCTCCGGTTGTTTATTGATTTCTTTTTGAATTTGGCTCATTGCAGATTCTGTTAGCCTGATACTCATGGTTACTCCGTTTTAGCGATGTCATGTTTACCGTCAAGTGCGTTTAATAGCGTATGCCATGCCAGTGTGGCGCATTTGACACGAGCAGGATACTCCTTAACGCCTTGCAAAATATTTAATTTTCCGAGCTTTTCGTGGGGTTCGGATTTATCGACAACCATCGCATGAAAATACTTAAAGCATTTACGTGCATCATCCAAGGATTGATTTTGGAGATATTGTGCCATTAACGAAGCAGACGCCATAGAAATGGCGCAGCCTGAACCTTCAAACATGGCTTTTTCAATCACCTGATGATTTATTTTTAAAAATAATTTTAACTGATCACCACAAAGGGGATTATATCCTTCCAACACATGCGTGGCGTCGGACATGGGTCCAAAACACCGAGGGTGTCGGCCATGATCAATGATCACTTCTTGGTATAAAGCGCGTAATTCGGGTGTCATGAAAATAATGCCTCAATCATTTTTAGTGCACGAACTAAAGTCTCAATCTCCTCGACCGTATTATAAAAACACAAAGAAGCGCGTGCGGTTGCATTAACATGTAAATAGTTCATGAGTGGCATCGTGCAGTGATGTCCAGCGCGAATGGCGATGCCGTGGTCATCTAAAATCGTTGCCATGTCATGAGGGTGTGCGGTTTTGTGTGTAAATGATACAATACTTGTTTTGGTTGGGGTAGTGCCAATAAGCTGTATAAATGTTAATAGTTTTAACTGGTGATGCAATTCATCGGATAGGCTTTGTTCATAGGCTTGAATTTTTTCTATGCCTAATTGTTGCAAATATTGAATGGAGGCTGCCCAAGCAATCACTTCTGCAATCGGTGGTGTTCCTGCTTCAAACTTATGAGGGGGTTGTTGATAGGTTGCGCTATCAAATGTCACACGGAGAATCATATCGCCTCCTCCTTGATAAGGAGGAAGTTTATTGAGCCAGTGTGATGTGGCGTACAGCGCGCCAACGCCAGTAGGGCCATACATTTTGTGAGCAGAAAATACAAAAAAATCGCAGTCTAATTGTTGAACGTCGGTCGGAATATGTCCGACGGATTGTGCGGCGTCGACAAGCACTGGAATAGCGCGAATATGCGCTAAATCAATCACTGATTTGATGGGATTAATGTTACCTAATGTATTAGAAATATAACATAACGCGATTAATTTTGTTTTATCGGAGAGCAATGATGTCAGATGTCCTATGTTTAAAGACGTGTCATCATGAAGATCGACGATACGTAGTTTTGCCCCTGTTTTTTGGCAAGCGATCTGCCACGGAATGATATTTGCGTGATGTTCCATCGCACTAATAATAATTTCATCCTCTGGCTGTAAAATTGCTTCAGCAAACCCATGAGCGATAAGATTGATGGCTTCTGTTGTGCCACGTGTAAACACAATATTGTTCGGCGATGGTGCATGGATAAAGCGGGCGAGTAATTGCCGTGCGTCTTCATAGTGTTGAGTCGCAATTTCGCTTAAATAATGCACGCCACGGTGAACATTCGCATTTTCATGTTCATAGTATTTTTTTATGGCATCGATGCATGCGCGTGGTTTTTGTGTGGTAGCGGCATTGTCAAAGTAGACTAAAGGTTTTCCTCGAACCGTTGTCTGTAAAATTGGAAAATCTCGACGAATCTCTGTCATGTCTTGGGCGGTCAATGTCATGGTGTTCTCAAATATTCTGCTATATTCTTGTTTTTAATCGTTGAAAATATCGCGTATAAAAACCCATCGATCAATAATTGTCTTGCGTCATTTGTCTCAATTCCACGTGATTGCAAGTAAAATAATGCTTGTTCGTCCAATTGTCCAACGGTTGCGCCATGCGATGCTTTCACATCGTCGGCATAAATTTCTAATTCAGGTTTAGTATTTATCGTTGCTTTATTGGATAGGAGTAAGTTTTTATTTAATTGATTGACAATCGATTTTTGAGCATTTTTTTCAATTATTACTTTGCCATTAAAAATTCCAGTGGAGGAGTCGTTCGCAATACCACGATAATGCTGCATACTTTCGCAAAAAGGAGCGTGATGGTTGATAATACTATGGTGATCAGCAATTTGTTGATTTGTCGTCTCAAAAATTCCTTGAAGTGATGTTTTTGCATAAGGAGCGTCTAGATTGACGAAAATATCGGTTCGGGATAATGCAGCACCATTGTCGATGGTTGTCGCTGAAAATGTACTGTTTTCTTTTTGTGTGACGGATATAAAATCGATGAGAAAGCTCTTCTGATTTAAGGTTTGTTTTTTGTAGATGGCGAGAGAAGCCTGTTTCTCTAAGACAATTTCTGTTAAGCAATTAGTCAAGCATGCGGTATCATCTTGAGATCGATGGTCAAAAATAATATCGGCATGTGTATTTTCTGGAATATGAATTCGTTGACGGTAAAAATTCGCTTCATTTTTTTTTGTAGAGACGGAAGAATGAGTGGTTTTTTTGTTTCTGAGCCGTCACCGTGATGGCATTTGTTTTTTCTATCGATGCGGCAATCAATGCGGCGAAGGGATGATGAAGGTAAAGGTTATTTGCTCTATTCAAGCGTACATTACCAGCGATAGATTGACGCATTTCTGTTACATCAAATGCGGTCGCTAATAATTGATTGACAGAGGTATACTTCCAGTTTTCAAGTGATCGCGTGGGAGTCTCTAATGAAGGAAAGAGTTCCTGCAATTTAAGCATTGTGTCCACCTTCCAACCAAGCATAACCCTCTTTTTCTAATTTTTGAGCGAGTGTTTTATCGCCGGAAGCAACGATGCGTCCTTGAGAAAACACATGGACATAATCAGGTTCAATATGATTGAGTAGACGCTGATAATGGGTGATTAACAGCAGTGCTCGTTCTGAATGGCGAAAAAGGTTGATTCCCTGAGAGACCATTTGTAACGCATCGATATCTAATCCTGAATCAATTTCATCTAAAATGGCTAATTTTGGCTCTAGTAATAACATTTGCATAATGTCATGGCGTTTTTTTTCACCGCCGGAGAAGCCTTCATTGACCGATCGATAGAGAAAGTCAGGGTCCATATTGATCAATGCCATTTTTTCTTTGACGATACTCAAAAAATCCATCGCGTCGATCGGTTCTAGACCACGTGCTTTTTGTTGACTGTTATACGCTGCACGTAAGAAGATAGCCGTTGTAACACCGGGAATCTCAACAGGATATTGAAAGCCTAAAAATAGCCCTAAGCGTGCGCGTTCGTCTATGGAGAGGTCTTGTATATTCTTTCCCTCAAACAATATCTCGCCTTCTGTGATGGTATAATCTTTTTTGCCGGCCAATAAGGAGGCAAGGGTGCTTTTTCCCGAACCATTCGGCCCCATGATAGCATGCACCTCTCCAGCAGAAATGGTTAAATTAACCCCTTTTAAGAGAGGTCTTTCGCTGATGTTTGCGTGTAAATTTTTTATTTCGAGTATCATCATCCTACCGCCCCTTCTAAACTGACTTCAATGAGTTTCTGAGCTTCGACAGCAAACTCCATAGGTAATTCTTTAAACACTTCTTTGCAAAAACCATTCACAATCATTGATACGGCTTCTTCTTCATCGATACCACGTTGTTGGCAATAAAAAAGTTGGTCATCGCTGATTTTTGATGTGCTTGCTTCATGTTCGATATGTGCCGTCGCGTTTTTAGCTTCGATATATGGAAAGGTGTGGGCTGCACAACGGTCTCCAATCAGCAAAGAATCACATTGTGTAAAATTTCGAGCATTCTCGGCGGTAGGATTAATACGTACCAAACCGCGGTAAGCGTTGGATCCTTGTTTTGCAGAGATCCCTTTAGAAACAATGGTGCTTTTTGTATTTTTGCCAAGATGGATCATTTTGGTCCCAGTGTCTGCTTGTTGAAAATGATTCGTTAGCGCAACAGAGTAGAATGAACCTACGGATTCCTCACCCTTGAGAACAACGCTTGGGTATTTCCACGTGATGGCAGAGCCTGTTTCTACCTGCGTCCATGATATTTTTGAACGAGTACCACGGCATGCGCCGCGTTTGGTGACAAAATTATAAATACCTCCTTTGCCATTTTCATCGCCAGGGTACCAATTTTGCACGGTAGAATATTTAATTTCTGCTCGATCTAACGCAATGAGTTCGACGACGGCGGCATGCAATTGGTTTTCATCGCGCATGGGGGCGGTACACCCTTCGAGGTAACTGACATAGCTATCATCATCGGCAATAATGAGTGTTCGTTCAAATTGTCCTGTGTTAAGTGCGTTAATGCGAAAATAAGTCGATAGCTCCATTGGGCAGCGAACGCCTTTCGGAATATATACAAACGATCCATCGGAAAATACAGCGGAATTTAATGCGGCGTAGAAGTTGTCCGTATATGGCACAACCGTCCCTAAGTAGTGTCGTATAAGATCAGGATGCTCGTGCACGGCTTCTGAAAATGGACAAAAAATTACGCCGGCATCCGCCAGTTTTTCTTTAAACGTTGTAGCGACAGAGACACTATCAAATACGGCGTCCACGGCTACTCCGGCGAGTTGTGCTTGCTCGTGCAATGGAATGCCTAGTTTTTTGTAGGTTTCTAATAATTTAGGATCAACGTCATCTAAACTTTTAGGGCGATTTTTTAAGGATTTCGGTGCAGAATAGTAACTAATATTATTAAAATTAATCGGTGAGTATTGAACATGTGGCCATGTCGGAGGAGAAAGCGTTAACCAGTGTTGATATGCCTGTAATCGCCATGCTAACATGAACGCAGGCTCGTTTTTTTTTACTTGAAATAAGCCGTATAATGTCCTCGCTAAGACCTATCGGAGCCGTGTCGTTTTCTATGTCTGTCACGAAGCCATGTTCATAGTCTTTTGTAATTAACTGATCAAGATTGGACATGATAAATTCGGTCTTTTTTATGGAATTGTATAGTAATCATTTAGGACTTTATTGTAAAGTTAAGTGACTATTTTTGGACGATGAGTTCGTCGACCCGTGCAATTTGAGGCGTCATGCAGTAGACTAGAAGGAGTAATCAACAATTTGGAAAATGTAAAGAAGGATGAGTGAAAGCGCGCCTATAAAAGATCCTTTTGCAGCTAGAGAAGCGAAGAAGTATGAGAATCCTATTCCTAGTAGGGAATTTATTCTTGCTTTTCTTGAAAAAGAAGGCCCTAAAACCTACAAAAAATTATTTGACTTGCTCAATCTTGATGATGATCAAGCGCAAGCCTTGCAACGTCGGTTACGCGCTATGGAGCGCGATGGCCAAGCGGTAAAAAATAAACGAGGTGCTTATGCCGCCTTGAAAAATGGTGGCTTACTGAAAGGTCGGTTTTCTGCCCATCGTGATGGTTTTGGGTTTGTTATTTTGGATGACGATGACCAACAGGGGGATATTTATATTCCTCATCGTGAAGCAGAAGCCGTTTTTCATGATGATCGTGTTCTGGTTCGGGTCACATCGATTGCCTCGAATGGTAAACGCGAAGGTGTTGTTGTCGATGTTTTAGAACGCAATACGCATCAAATTGTTGGCCGATATTTTGAAGAAAATCAAGTCGCCGTTGTAGAGCCTGCCGGTAAACGTGTTCGGAAACCTATTTTAATCCCTAAATTAACCGCGTTAACAAAGAAAATCAAAGATGGTCAGTTTGTCGTTGTTGCGATTACGCAGCAGCCGACTAAACATACCCAAGCGATTGGTGAAGTGGTAGAAATTTTGGGCGAACATATGGCGCCAGGGATGGAAATTGACGTTGCTTTGCGTAGTTATCAGTTACCATATGTCTGGTCAGACGCTATTGATGATGCGCTTAAGAAGATACCCCACACCGTTATCCCTAGTGATTTAAATGATAGACGTGATTTACGTGATTTATCGTTTGTGACGATTGATGGGGAAGATGCTCGCGATTTTGATGATGCTGTTTACTGCGAAAAAAAGACTGATGGCGGTTGGCGTTTATGGGTAGCGATTGCAGACGTAAGCCATTATGTTCAGCCGAATACCGTTTTAGATGCAGAAGCCTATACTCGCGGTACGTCAGTTTATTTCCCTAACCGTGTGATTCCCATGTTGCCCGAGAAGCTTTCCAACGAATTATGTTCATTGAATCCGTATGTTGATCGTTTATGTTTAGTTGCAGAAATGAGGATTAAGAAAGATGGCAGCATTGCTCGTTCGAGTTTTTATCCAGCGGTTATCCATTCACAAGGACGTTTAACCTATACGGAAGTTGCTTTTTATTTATCAAACCAATTATCTGATTCGATAGACAAAAAATTATTTCCGTCTATCGATGCCTTATACAGCTTATATAAATTGCTGCGAAAAACCCGTGATAAACGTGGTGCGATTGATTTAGACAGTATTGAAACGAAAATTTTGTATGATGACAATAAAAAAATTAAAAAAATCATTCCTTCCGAACGTAATGAAGCGCATAAATTAATTGAAGAATGCATGCTGTTAGCGAATGTTGTGGCGGCAAAGTTTTTGCTTAAGCATAAACTAATCAGTTTGTATCGTGTGCACGAACCTCCGAATCCAGAAAAAGTTGAGAAGTTTCGACAATACTTGCGTGAGCTAGGTATTAAGTTTGTCAAAACCGATGAGCCAACGCCTAAGGATTATGACGCATTGCTTCGTCGTATTTCTGATCGGCCCGATCAGCATATTATTAAACTGTTATTGCTGAGAACATTGAGCCAAGCCCGTTATAGTCCTGAAAATGTTGGCCATTTTGGCCTAGCCTATGATACCTATACCCATTTTACGTCACCCATTCGGCGTTATCCTGATTTATTTGTTCATCGCTGTATTAAAGCCATTTTGGTTGAGAAAAAAACAACCCAAATCCTCAGTGATGTTGAGTCTATCGGGCGACACTGTTCAGATATGGAGCGTCGGGCAGATGAGGCAACGCGTGATGTGATAGAGTGGTTAAAATGTGAGTATATGCTCGATAAAGTGGGCGATATTTTTGACGGCGTCATTTCTTCTGTGACCTCTTTTGGGTTATTCGTTGAGTTGAAAGATATTTATGTCGAAGGACTCGTGCATATTACCTCTTTAGGTAAAGATTACTTTAATTACGATGCTTTGCGTCATTGTCTCTATGCACAACGTACCCATCAGTTTTATCGTCTCGGTGATGTCGTGACTATTCGTGTTGTACGGGTTGATTTAGATGAGCGTCATATTGATGTTGAATTAGTAGAAAAAACAGGTAAGCATAAAAAAGCATGTCGAAAGAAATAGAAAAACTGTTAGCGTCTGTTCAGGATCAGCCATTTTTATTGATTCTTGATACTGTTCAAGATCCTCATAATTTAGGTGCTTGCATTCGTAGTGCCAATGCAGCGGGTGTTCATGCGGTTATTATTCCAAAAGATAAGTCCGTTGGTGTCACCGATGTTGTTAAAAAAGTGGCGTGTGGCGCGGCTGAAGTGACGCCTGTTTTTCAAGTGACTAATCTCGCCAGAACCATTGAGATGTTAAAAAGTCGAGGTATTTGGATTTATGGCGCGGCAGATAATGCTGAATCCACAATTTATCACCAAAATTTTTCTGGTCCATTAGCCCTAGTGATGGGAAATGAAGGATTTGGTTTGCGGCGTTTAACGCGTGATTTGTGTGATTTTGTGTTTAAGATCCCTATGCGTGGTACAGTGGAGTGTCTTAATGTCTCAGTGGCAACAGGGATATGTTTATTCGAGGCGGCAAGGCAGAGGTTCTAACACGAAACATTTGTTTGCAGTTCCTCAATTTCTTCCATGCTTAATTTAGTAGACTTGGCAATCGTCTCTAGTGGGATGCCTAATTCGAGCATATTTTTCGCAATGCCCATTTTTTCTTCCGCTTTTCCCTTGGCTTCGCCTTCAGCTCGGCCTTTGGCTTCTCCAATTGCTGCGCCTTCCGCCAATCCCTCGAGCTTTCCTCGTCCGTAATGCGATTCATGCATACTGGCTTCATAGTGGGTATCTTGTTCATAGCGCTCATAGGCTCGTCTATCGTCTTCACCTAAGGAGAGTATATCCAGTTTTTTTGCGGCACTTTTGATGCCTTTCGCGCTGAATGTCGGATCAATCTTCTCAGTTTTTAAAAAATATACCCACTCGTCAAACTTACTTTTAATACGCTCATTAAACTGATTCACTTTGATGAAATAATATTCTGGAAAAATATCCGAGGGTGTTTTTTCTAAACCATAGGCATTTTTTTCATTTTCACCTAATTCTAAGATATCATGATGATGCATGCCTCGAAACTCGGTTGAACCATGGTAGAGATAATCTTTGCCGTGCCCGAGGTTGAAAAATAAAATGCTGACAGAGATCACTTTGCGAATGTTTCGATACGGCTGACCGGCTTGAATATATTCGGTGACTACTTTTGAGGTACCGTATAACACACGGCTCAAGTAATCCCACTCCATCGTTGCTTGGACTTCAATGATAATTTGTTCCTGTTGATCGGTTCGTACCAATAAATCAACGCGATTGGATTTGTCGTTTTCGTTTTCCTTGTTACCCTCTGATTCTAGGAGGTCTTCAATGATGACATTTGTATTTAATAATTCAGATAGGAATCCTTCTAGGATGTCAAAATTGGCCTTATGACGTAATAAATGCTTAATCGCCCAGTCGAAGCGTAGTAATTTTACCATGATGTCATCGGTGTTACTTTCAGTATCGCAATAATAGCATATCGTTGATACCGCTTCACCGAGAATTTAGGGGCAGCATTGAAAAATTTTTCAGAAAAGTGATAGGCTGTTTATCAACGATTGTCGTAACGCTTCGGGGAGTTTCTTATAAATTCCACCAAAGTCTCGATTGCTCATAATGACAATCGTATCGTTTAATTGAGCTTTTTTACACACTTCTGTGATGATGTTGTCAACAGTGTCATGATAAAAAATATGAGGTTTATCAGAAGAATGCGTAACATTATGAAGAATGTTCGTTTGCAGAATATATGTTTCATCAGATAGCGCTAAGGAGGGAATCAATGTGTCTTTATGTATCCCCGCACGCATCGTATTAGAGGCAAGTTCTAAGAGGGTAATGATTCGTCCTTGGGGCTTGTGATAACGTAACCCTTCTAATGTCGTACGGATGGCTGTCGGGTGGTGAGCAAAATCTTCGTAAATTTCGATGGTGTTGACCGTTGCAATTTTTTCTAACCGACGTTTAACCGGTTTAAAATGCATCAGTGCTTCTGCCGCTATAGAGATGTCAACCCCAATGGCATGAGCTGCCGCTATTGCAGCACAGGCGTTGAAAACGTTATGCTTTCCTAATAATAACCATATGACAGAATATGAATTTCCTTGATAATGAATCGCAAAATGTTGTCCATCATTTTTTTTCATTTCGATACGCCAAGTGCAGTCATTTTCCCCAAACGATTCGGTTGGAGTCCATAGTCCCATAGAAAGTGTCGCATCGACAATTTGATCGTGACGAGGGAAGAAAACGCGGCCTGTTTTTGCCACAGTGCGTAACAGATAGTGAAATTGTTTTTTAATATCATCAATACCCGCAAAAATATCCGCATGATCAAATTCAATATTGTTAATAATGAGATAATGAGGGCGGTAGTATAAAAATTTTGATCTTTTGTCAAAAAAGGCACTATCGTACTCATCGGCTTCTATCACGAAAAAAGGGCTTTCTGTCATTCGTGCGGAGGTTTCAAAATTTTTAGGAATGCCGCCAATTAAAAAGCTGGGGGACAAACCGGCATATTCTAAAATCCACGCGAGAATACTCGATGTTGTTGTTTTTCCATGCGTGCCTGAAACAGCCAATACTTTTTTATACCGCAACACATTTTCATATAACCACTGCGGGCCGCTAATATAATACCAGCCTTGAGTTAAGACGTGTTCAACGGCAGGGTTCCCTCGGCTGAGGGCATTTCCAATAATCACAACATCAGGCATGGGTAATTCAGCATACTGTTCATATCCTGAGACAAGATGAATGTTTTGTGATGCTAAAAAATCACTCATGGGTGGGTAGATGTGTTGATCGACTCCAACGACATGGTGCCCTAATTGCCGTGCAATATAAGCAATCCCAGCCATAAATGTCCCCGCAGCACCTAAAATATGAATATTCATGGTGTTTATTCCACTACAGTACGGAGATTGAATTATAGGCTGCGTTAAGTTCGGCTAATATTTTTTCTAATGCAGTCAATTTTTCTTTTTCCTTGTTGACGACAGATTCAGGGGCTTTCGTTAAAAATGTTGGATTATTGAGTTTGTCAGAGATTTTACGAGCATCCTGTTGACGTTTTTTCGATTTCTTTTGTCAGACGCGCCAACTCTGCTTTAACGTCAATAATGCCTTTAAGCGGAATACAAATGTCTAACTCGCCCGCTAAGCCTGTCGCCGATGGCGGTAGCTTTTCATGTTCTTCTAAAAATCCAATATCGTTCAATTTTGCTAAGGTCATTAATAAGGTTTTATTCCGTGAAAAACGTTCTTTATCTTGTACGTTTCCTTTTCGTAAATAGACTGAAATAGTGAGCGCAGGAGAAACATTCATTTCAGAACGAATGGTGCGGATAGCGACAATAATTTTTTTGATCCATTCGACATCGGCTTCTGATTCCTCATGAATCAGATTTTTTTTGAATGTTGGGTACTCTGCTAGCATGAGACTCGGTTCTGATGATGGCAGTACTCGTTTCGTATGTTGCCAAATCGTTTCTGTTATGAAAGGAATAATAGGGTGGAGTAATCGTAGAATAGTCTCTAATGTGGACATGAGGGTGTGACGTGTTCCGGCTTTTTCTTCAGCACTAAAACAGTCTTGCCATAAAACGGGCTTAGAAAGCTCTACGTACCAATCACAAAATTCATTCCACACAAAGTCATATAGGCATTGAGCGAGCAAATCAAACCGTAATTGTTCGTAATGTCGATTCGTTTCTTGAATAACATATTGTAATCGAGTGGTGATCCATTCATCGATAACACTATATTTTTCAATCGTGATCCCAGGTTGATCATTAACGTTCATGAATACGTATCGTGCCGCATTCCACAATTTATTACAAAAATTACGATAGCCTTCTAAGCGTGTCATATCAAAGCGAATGTTATTGGTGTGAGAAGCGAGTGCACAAAAGGTAAAACGTAGCGCATCACAACCAGAGCTGGGTATGCCATTCGGAAATTGTTGCCGAGTTTGATCGGCAATTTTTTCAGCTAGTTGTGGTTGCATCATGGATTGGGTGCGTTTTTTGATGAGATCTTCGAGAGAAATGCCATCGATTAAATCAATCGGATCCAAAACATTCCCTTTTGATTTTGACATTTTTTGTCCTTCAGCATCCCGAATAAGTCCGGTAATGTAGATGGTATGAAAGGGTATCTCTTTCATAAAATGTAGCCCCATCATCACCATACGCGCGACCCAAAAAAATAAAATATCAAATCCTGTCATGAGAATTTGTGACGGGTAAAAATCAGAGAGGTCTTTTGTTTGTGTTGGCCAACCGAGTGTTGAAAATGGCCACAATGCTGATGAAAACCACGTGTCTAAAACGTCTTCATCTTGGGTAAGAATGATCTCTTTGTCTAATTTGTATTTATCGCGAATTTCTTGTTCGTTGTGGCCAACATACAGTTTTCCATTCACATCATACCAGGCAGGAATGCGATGTCCCCACCAGAGTTGTCGGCTAATACACCAGTCTTGAATATTTTCCAGCCATTGAAAATACGTTTTTGACCAATGTTCAGGAACAATTTTTATTTGACCGTTTCGTACCACGTTCATGGCAGGCTCAGCGAGATTTTTCATGCTGACATACCATTGATCGGTGAGCAATGGTTCAATAATGACGCCGGAACGATCGCCGCGCGGAACTTTCATGGTATGTTTTTCTTGCTTGATGAGTTGTTGAGAAGCGGATAGATCATCAACGACTTTTTTTCGAGCATCTAATACGCTTAAAGCACGATAGGGTTCTGGGACATGTTCATTTAAATGTCCAGTTTTAGTGAGTATATTGATACAGGCGAGGGAATGTCGTTCGCCAATCGCATAATCATTAAAATCGTGGGCAGGGGTGATTTTGACACACCCGCTACCAAAGCGTGGGTCAACATAATCGTCCGCAATAATGGGGATGCAGCGTTGGGTCAATGGCAGCTGCAGTGTTTTTCCTATCAAATATTGGTAACGAATATCGTTAGGGTTGACAGCGACAGCGACATCACCAAACAAAGTTTCTGGTCGCGTTGTTGCCACTATCAGCCGATTTGTCGGGTCATCAGTGAGGGAGTAAGCAATGTGGTATAATGTACCGTCTTCTTCTTCATTGAGTACTTCTAAGTCAGAAATCGCCGTTTGTAGTTTTGGGTCCCAATTGACTAAACGTTTGCCGCGATAAATGAGCCCCTCTTCATATAAACGAATAAAAACATCTCGAACGGCCTCAGACATTCCTTCATCCATCGTAAAACGTTCGCGCGACCAATCAATCGATGCGCCTAAGCGACGAATTTGTTGTGTAATTTGTCCGCCGGATAATTTTTTCCATTTCAGTACAGTGTCAATAAATTTTTCTCGGCCTAAATCCTGTTTAGATTGGCCTTTTTCTTGTAATTGACGCTCGACGACCATTTGTGTCGCAATCCCTGCGTGGTCTGTCCCGCCTTGCCACAACGTATTTTTACCTTCCATTCGGTGTTTACGAATTAAAATATCCATCAATGTTTGTTGAAATCCATGTCCCATGTGCAAATAACCCGTCACATTCGGCGGGGGAAGCATGATGCAAAAAGAGTCTTTCGTATGGTTGGGCGAAAAATATCCTTCTTGTTCCCATCGTGAATAACAAGCAAATTCTAGGGCGGTTGGATCAAACGTTTTATTCATGAGTTGATAAAATAAGTTGCTGTCGATTGATCAGAATACTACATGAATAATGATGAGGAATCGAACGAAACTGGTTGTAAATTAAATTTAATTTGGCATCCAGGAAAAAACGCAGTTTTTAATGTATAATTACGAAACATACTTCGTGTATGCGTTTTTTAGAACCTAAAGGAATAGTGTTTTATTTTGCGTGAGGGAACAGCGATGTGCAATGTTAAGGAAGCACTGAATATTGTCGGACAGGCATTTTTTATCAGTTTTGTTGCATTATTTGCAACGGACTTTGGTCTATTGATTTTTTACTCGTATAACGCTGACCTTCCATTAACGGATTGGGGTGTCGTTGGTCGCTGGTTTGTGATGTTGTCGCATGGACAATTTTATACGCCGGCTATCCTAAATGAGCCGTCCGTTCCTCATGAATATTTTATCGGTTTTTCTATGCATACGCTCACGGCATTTATTTTTACTTTAATTTATGTATATTTTATGCGACATTGTCGTCCGTGCACACATCTTTACCGCGGGCCTCTTTTTGGTTTATTGCTGGCTATTTTCCCCTTGTGTATTCAGCAGCCATCAATGGGCATGGGATTTTTAGGTCGACATAACGATCATTATGTTTTATTGATGACTAAAATAGTGATTGCTCATTTGTCTTTAGGGTTTGGGTTAGCCATTGGTATGTTGCTGATGGTGTGTTTGTTTCAACAGGGAAAGTCGAGTCATTCTTTGCCAGCGTATTAGAACTTGCTTAATGTCTTCAGTTGTCGGAGTATTTTTTGTAAATTTTTGTATTTCTTAAGTCTGCCTTAATCGCATGTCGTATATTATTGTAAAATTGGTATTAGAGACTGTTTTTTTACTCAGTTTTCACGGGTGGTTATTATGGCTTTATTTGACAATAGTGCTCGTTCTCAGCACCCTGAGGTCAATCAATATTCCCTCATGAATATTCCATTATTGGGGATTAAAGAGATTCAGGATAGTGAATCATTATTCGCTCAATTACGGCGTGTTGAAGATATTCCGACACAGTTTTTGCCTAAACATTCATCGGATTGCTTGGTTTTATCGGATAAGCCTTCGCATGCAGGCGAGCTTTCTGCGACGACCATTGATAATATCCATGTATTTGCGCGCAAACATATTAATGATCCAGAGAATGCGCGTTGGCTTTTAACCCATGTTCGGCCTGATAATTCGCCGAGAGCACAGTCAACGTTAGTTTGTTTTATTCAACATTTATCGCCTAATGCATTGGTCGATAATATTGAGGGCGCGGGCGTTGCCAATCAAATTGTGGTTGCTTTACAAGGCCTTCAAGAAGAAGGCTTAGTCACGACAAACATGAACTATGAGCTGATTCGTCGAATGAGTGGGAAATTTGGTGTTTTTTTTGGAGGTTCGTTTGCGTCCATGGCGGATAGTTTACGTGTTCAATCTGTGCATGAGTCCGTGGATAAAACTAAAAAAGTTGCGCACGAGAAAGGGCTCCTCAGCCCTGCCCCAGCACCCGCGCCAAGCTTAGGGTTGGGTGGTTCGTCTTCCGGTAGTTCTCGATTTGAGGATAACCAGTAGTCCGATTATTTTTCTATCGGTAGTCCTAAAACTTTGCGTTGTATCTCAATCAGTGTTTTCCCGCCAGTTTCTGCGAGGTCTAACATGCTCTCTAGCTCTTTTCGTGAGAATGCGGATCGTTCTGCTGTTCCTTGAATTTCAATAAAATTTCCATGTTCTGATATCACGACGTTCATATCTGTTTCTGCGTGTGAGTCTTCTTTATAATCTAAATCAAGAACGGGTTGCCCTTGATAGATCCCGACGGAAACAGCTGCCACCAAGAACTTCATCGGATTTTTTTTAATTTTTTTCTGTTCGAGGAGATAGTGTGCGGCATCATATAAAGCAACACAGGCGCCTGTAATGGAGGCGGTGCGTGTGCCGCCATCGGCTTGTATGACATCGCAGTCTATATAAATAGTGTTTTCGTGTAAGGCAGAAAAGTCAATACAAGTACGCAAAGATCGACCAATTAAGCGTTGAATTTCTTGTGTACGTCCTGATTGTTTCCCCATTGAGGATTCACGTTTCATACGATCACCGGTTGAGCGAGGTAACATGCCGTACTCAGCGGTTAACCACCCAGTTTTAGATCCTTTCAAAAAGGGAGGAACGCCTTCTTGAATACTCGCTGTGCAAATGACTTTAGTATTGCCATACTCGACGAGAACAGAACCTTCTGCATGTGGAATGAATTGCCGTGTAATAACAATATCGCGTAATTCAGTAGGTAAGCGGTAACTTGGGCGCATATATATTTTCACTCTTTCGTTTTAAGTTGTTGGTTATTTTTTTGTTGATACTGGTAGTTCTGATAAGGTGTCTGATAGGGCTTTTGAGCCAATAAGAGACAAGGTTGTTTGTGCAGAATTAGTCACTAAAATTCTTTTTAAGCTTTCTTCGATCCGTGTGAGCATCAGAAAACTCCCGCCAAGTAAAATCGTTTGTTCGCGCATCAAGCCGATGACGCCCATATTATTGATTTGGTCATACCAGTCTGGATTGACCGCTTTCTGGGATAAAATATAATTAATGATGCCGGATTCACTCATAAATGTGCTGCTGTAGTCCTTCAGCGTTCCGTCGATAGTTTGTCCTGTGTTTAAGCCATAAATATAGGCAAAATTATCAGCAATAGCCGATTGTATTGCGCTGTAGGTGTAATAAGAACTGACTTCTGTACGAATTTTTTTTTCATCTTTATTAGCGCTTTTATCGTCAATTTTCAACCAATCCTGACTCGGTTTACGCATGGTACTCATCGCCGCGCCAGAGGCCAGAACAATATAGCGTTGGGCGGCGAGACGTTGATCATCGGTGTAATATCCTGCCGAGCTGGGATTGAGATATAAAGTCGCAATTGATGCGTTATTCACATCAAATGTTCCTCCATTCGGAAGCAAGTAGTTATTGAAAATGGTTTTATAATTATTTTCCAATGTCGCATTTTTATCGCTGTTGCCTTGATAAGTCGTTTCAACCGTGTGTAGCAATGATAGCTGATCGTTATAACCGTTATTTTGCAGTGCAGGAATAGCGGTAAATGCTGTCATGGTGTTTCCCAAGTCATATAGAGTGCCAAACAGGGCATTGGTCACAACTCCAATTAATTGTTGTAACCAACTATTGGTTGCCGCGGTGTTTGTACTCGTATCTTGCGAATAAGCACTGATAATTTGGAGTTGTGAACATGTATCACAAGCACTTGAGGCGCTATCTGCGCTGGCGGCTATGGGAGTGAGTAATAAGCTGACGACAAGGGTACGAACAAGAAAATACGGTTTTATCATCGAAGTTGTCCTTTTTTGTTGGGTTATTGTGTAATCATCCAGCCGCCATTTGTGGCCGGAGAGGGTGGCTCATGAGAGTTTAGCATAATACCCGCATTATTTTTGATTTCTGGCGAGCCGGGTGTCTGATGGTTAGTGTTAATCGGTGGATAATATATTGGCGCAGGTGTGTATGAGGGGGCTGTCTGTGCAAGCGTGTTTGGCATCGTCCTAGAAGCAGTCGGTTGATAACTGATACTAGATGTCGGGGTTGATTTTTTGATGTGGGTGTCGTACTGTTTTTTATCGCTGGCGTTAAAGACGAGCGTTGGTTAAATTCTGCTGAACTTTTGAGTTTTATTGGTTTTTTTTCTGCCATCGTCACTGAATGGATGGACAGTAAAGTAAGGAACATCAGAAAAAAACGTCGCATTATTCGTTCTCCAATGCGCGTAATATCAAGGAAAAACGTGTCGGCGAAAAAACACGGCTTAATAATCGTAAGCGTTCGAAGACAATATTCCGACGAAGAAATAGAGAAATTAATGGGTGAGTCGAGCTTTTTTCCTCCGCAAACATCAGTATTTTCGATGCAGAGCCAGGTTCAATCGTGTCAACCGTTTGTAAAATACGCAACAGACGTGGCATCTTCAAGAAAGTAGCGAGTTTGATAAAGTTTTCTTCCTCGCTAACTTTAAATTTCGTCAGGGCTTCTAAGGCATCGCCAAGCTTATCTATCGCTGCTTCTAGTTGAGGATCTCCATCTTTAGTCCAGTCTTCAACGCTTTCCATGAATGCAACGACACGGTAAATCATAGGATCATTAAATTGATTCCAGTACTCATGAGAGGCTTTTAAGTCAAGTTTTGGCATGAGAGTAGCATCTTATCCGTGAACATACTATTATTGTAACGATATATTGAACAATGTAAACTGATTCTAGGGAGATATGCGCGTGGCTGAATCTAAAAAACAAACAAAACAAAAAAAAGGATTTTTTCGGCGGGTGACCAGTACTTTTTTTGATCTTCCTCGTTGGGTGAGTATCGGTCAATATAAAAATACGAATAAGGTGTTGTATAAAAATGTTAGGGAGGCACTGCGTGTCGCGCAACCAACACGAGAAGAAACATTTGAGCAAGCCATGTATCGCCTAGGGGTGTCTGAAGACGACTTAAAAGTGCGTCTTGCTTCTAATCAACGTGTATTCGTTATTTTATTGGCTTTTATTGGCTTTTTATCGTTGTACGGTTTTTACTTGTTATTTCATGGGGCGATTTCTGGAACCTTAGTTGTTTTAGCCGTGATTGGTTTGAGTGCCGTTCGAGCGTTTCAATACAGCTTTTGGAACTTTCAAATTAAACATAGACGTTTGGGTTGTTCATTTCAGGATTGGTGGCAATCGTGAAGCGTCCATCGTGGTTTTACGGTAATGATATTGTTCAGATCTTGTTTGCCCTGTAGTGCGTGTTGACAACCGGCATAGGCGATCATTGCGCCGTTATCCGTACAAAAAATCGGTTCTGGGAAAAAGATTTCACCACTCAGACTATCTAACAGTTGTTTAAGATTTTTTCGAAGCGCATGATTAGCGCCGACGCCACCGGCAACAACCAAGCGTTTTATTCCTGTTTGCTCTAATGCTCGACGGCATTTAATCACTAATGTATCTACGACGGCGGTTTGAAAAGCATTCGCAATATCTGCACGAATATTGTCTTGGGTTTCGTACGCTTGAAAGGCATTGAGTGCAAAGGTTTTTAAGCCACTAAAGCTGAGGTCTAAACCAGGACGATCAATCATCGGGCGTGGAAACACAAACGATGATGACGGTAATGTTTCAGCTAATTTCGCTAATATGGGTCCTCCAGGGTAGGGTAGTCCCATCATTTTCGCTGTTTTATCAAAGGCTTCTCCCACAGCATCATCGAGGGTTTCACCCAGCAAAATATATTTTCCTAGGCTGTCTGCCTGAATGAATTGTGTATGCCCCCCGGATACTAATAATCCAATGAATGGAAATGTTGGTTTAGGGTCACTCAGCATGGCAGCTAATAAATGTCCTTCCATGTGGTGGACTGCAATTGCCGGTTTATTTAATGCGAAGGCTAAACTTTTTGCAAAGCTTGATCCCACAAGCAAAGCGCCGGCCAAACCTGGCCCAGCTGTATAAGCGATCACATCAATATCTTTTAATCTGGTCGCGGTATCACTGAGCAACTGCTGTAATAAAGGGTAAAGTTTTCGGATATGATCACGCGATGCCAGTTCCGGCACAACACCCCCAAATTCGGCATGTACGGTTGTTTGGCTATAAAGTTTATGGCCCATTAAGCCAAGAGTGCTGTGATAGAGGGCAACACCGGTATCATCACAGGAGGTTTCAATTCCAAGGACTAGCATAACGTTATGATATGACACATGGGGTAGAACTAGGTTGCGTGATAGGATTCCCTAAATATCGTTTTTTAAATAGAGTTGCCTCATTCAAGATGTGTGTTGCATTATTCACAATACTAATTTTTTTATTTTTCATATACTCCGGTGTGCTCTTGAGAGTAAACCATCGACCAATAACTTTTTCATTGCTGTTCAGATAGGATAAGAATTTTATTGTTGTCTCTTCAGCGCGATTAAAATCTTCTATAGTTTGGTTATATTCAGACAGACGAGATTGTTTTTTTGGAATCAAAATGTTTAAGTTTTCTTTTGCCATTCTTAGACTGAGCCCATAAAATTCTAGTTTCTCTAGTAATTCATTTAGCATAAAAATAGCAAAATTCATATTATGAACCGCTTTTTTTAAATAGTTTTCAATAAGTTCACAACCTGGGGGCTGGCGAATACCAAAGTTCAGCTCAAAGCCATTCAGGCTGTTTTTTATATAGTCAGGAATCACCTTATCATTTTGAAAAATGTAAGCGCTATGAGGAAAAATCGCAAGTAGCCATGTTTTTTGCACATCTTCTAGGTAGGAAGCTATCCAATTAATCAATTCTTGTGGCATACTTATTTTAAGTCGTTGAAAATTCTCTGGATTTCTTTCCCTTGGAATTTTTACTATTTCTTGCCATTTTGTTTGCATATACATGCCCATCATTAAAATCATTCGAGTAGATAGAATATGCTAATTTTATCTTGAATGTCACTGATTTTTAACACAATAGCTTATCTTTTAAGGTCGTGAAGGTTGTATTTGTTCTTGATTCTTGGTTGATGTTCTCATACCACAAGAAAAAAAACGAGAGAATGTGCTCTTTTTTTGTTCGTCTTGCGCTTGGGTTACTTCTTTCTGTATCCTGTCTCTAGGCTCATGTGGATGTTCTTTTGTTAATATCGTTTCTAGATGCTCACTTAAGACCTCTAAGTTAGTTTTACCTGATAAATCCTTGGAAGAAGATATTGGGTCCGTAGAAATTTTTTGTAGGATATCAGTTATAGTCTTATTTGAATCTTCGGTATAATGATTAGTCCCCCATTCAACATCATTTTGTTTTTGGCTAGTTATGAGGGAATTTATAACCTCATTTTTTACTGTCTCCCAGTCATAATTAACTATTAAGTGATTATCGCAATTATTTTTTATTTCGCTGAGTAACGCTATAGTTTTTTCTGGATGTAAATACAGGAAACAGGAAAACAATAACTTTCTATCACTACCTATCAATCTAGGGTCAATAAGAAAATCTATCACACGACTGGTGTGTTCTAGTTTATTGGCTAAAAATACTCCAATATTGATGTTACCATTTTCTTCTGGAAAAGCGAGTGTGCTTATATGGGAAAAACGTGTATTTTTGTTTTCTTTGTCAGGTATGTCTATTGACGAAACCACCTTCAATAAAATATCGCCTTGGTTCTGATTATTGAGACTTTCTGTGTTATGAAAATAGTCTCCTGATAAAAGTCTAGTGTTATCTATTTCATACGCTTGGTCAATCGTTCCAGTTATCTGGTCTTGAAGTCCAGATTTTTCTTTTATGTCAACAGGTGAGTCTTTCCATTCTTTAATTTGTTCAATAGTACATCGAAATGCCGATTTATCTTCCATAATATTTGTGGTTCTTAAGATATTTATTATTTTGACCAGCTGCTTCTTGTCTTTTTCATCAGTTAGATTGTTATTATGACTTGCATAAATAATGAGGCTGTCAAGACAAGATTGTTGTTTTTCTTTGGTTTCTTTTATTATATCAGTGCTCTGAATAATTTCTTTAAACCTGGTTATAATATTCTGTGAATTAATGGGTAGGTCAAAATGAAATTTATCCTCTTTATTCATCCACTCTAATGTTATTGGCTCATTTTGCATCTTATAAAAATTAATTCCTAATGCTAACTTTTCATCAAAAGTTTTTCCATTACTCATATTTTTTAGCGCATATTTATTAAAATCGTTTAGTATTTTGGTTTGTTCATTTGTATTGCAATTATTTTTTATATAATCAGAAATATTTTTCACATTCCGAAAAGTCATTATTTTTAAATTTGAGTTATCTAAAAATGTTGCAGATGAAAAAAATAACTCTTAACATAACATCATGATTAAACGGTTCTTCAGT
>JAJOJD010000016.1 GCA_021208965.1 Gammaproteobacteria bacterium | reverse complement strand
TTAAAAAAGGCCACCGCCTTCTTTGTCAACGAAAATGCTTAAGGTACGCATTTATTTATGAACAAAAGAAGGCTTATCCGATTGAATTATTATGTGAGGTGATGGAAGTGAGTCGTAGTGGCTATTAGGCTGACTTTTGGAAGTGCCTCGAAAAGGAGTAACTCAGTATTCTTGTAAAGAGATCAATATTCATCTTACTCTATAAATTCAGGCTTAATTCGCTTTTTTCTCGCTGTCCCATGACGTTCACGTAGTTCAACATCGATATATTTGTCGGTAATGGCGCCAGAACTATGTCCGGCATCATCTCGGACATGTTCACGCGGACGTATTTTAACATCATCTGAAATGCCTGTATGGCGCAACCAATGTACGGTAGCTGCGGCTAATTGATCCGCTTCTTCATGCTGATTATCCTCTCTTAAACGTTCACAAGCACGATCGAAACAGGTTTGCACTAATTCACGAATATTACGCGTACTTTTTAAAGGTGTATTGGATTTTAGCGAAGTCAATAATGGTGTTTTTTCATCAGGAGAGGGTAGGGGAGAAAGCTTGAGCGATTTACGATATTCTTTTAGCGCATTAAGCATTGCATTACTAACGGAAATTCTGCGTTCTTTATTACCCTTACCTACAGTAACGAACCACCATAAGCCATCATTGTCGCGATGAAAATCACCCATCTTAGGCTTCCAACGTTTTGTGACTACTAATTCAGAAATACGCAAATACATACCATATAAAGCATTCATGATGAAAAGGGTACGCCCATGTTGCTTTGAATTTTCTTTTGCCATGATTTCAGCCGTTTCAATCACATAGCCCCATTGCATTTCCGATAAGCGACGAATAGGTGGAGAAGTTTGTTGTTTTCTAAAATATTTGCTTTTTTGACGAATCAATAATGCAGGATTAATCAGCGTATACTCGGATTGAATTAAAAAATTATAAAAGCTACTGATAACCGCAAATAGTGCTTTAAACGCTTTATCAGACAAAGCATAATTCTTTTTTTCAGGCTCTTTACCTTCCTGAGTGTCTACCTTAGAAATTTTCACTACAAAAGGTCGCCATTTCTTATTGGGTATTTTTATTTCATTTTCGATTATGAAACGCGGTTGCATGGAGGTTGAAATCCATGATTTCGGTGGGTTTTGACAAAACGTTAAGAATGCTTCGAACTCATCACGTTTTACTTGTTTCAATATAATATTGGCTTGAAAAAAACACCACTGTAAAAAGCGTTCGATATCTCGACGATACGCATTAAAGGTGTCTGAACTTCCACGATAGCCTAGCAAGAACGCTTTGGCGTGCTGATAATCCTGCTGAAATACTTTATTAAGCTTGGGTTGATAATCCCGATTGGTCAGCATTTCCTGTAGGCCATCAAAAATTGGACTGGGTAACGGTTTACTCGTGGTCATGATCCCTGCTACACTTTGACACCAGTAATCACTATTACTAGCATTTTAGAAGGTACTTTACTAAAAATTCAATTTAATATCAACATAAAATGAGACATCCTGATGAGAGATAAACGCTTAAAAATATTGTCAAAATCAGAAATCAACGAACTCTATGACCTTCCTACTTTTAGTCATCAGGAACAACAATCTTATTTTCACTTAAATGAGAAAGAATTTCAACTTATGGACTCACGCGGCTCACTGACATCCAAAGTGTATTTTATACTACAGTTAGGCTATTTTAAAGCAACTTCGCAATTTTTTGATTTTAGATTAAGTGATGTTAAAAGTGATATGCAGTTCGTTCTACAGCACCATTTCAATGGTAAAAAATTATCTTCCGATTCCATATCTAAAGATACGCGCCTCTCCCATAAAACGCTCATTGCTCAATTGTTGTCGTTTGAAACAGATAAATTGATTGTTAAAACCAAGATGGAAAAATTACTTGAAACAAAATCACGTTTATCCAATAACCCAGTCTATTTGTTTCATGAGCTATTGTGCTATTGCTCAGAACACAAATTATTATTACTTGGATATACAACGATTCAAGAATTAATTGGCCAAGCTATTCAATGTGAAGAAATGCGATTAGAAGAACTGTTGCTAAAACACTTATCGCATCAAGATTGGAGGCTCATTGATCAATTGCTAAAAAACAATAATCAAGATGTTTTTTCTGCGTTAAAAAGAGATCCAAAGAGCTTTCAGAAGAAACATATTAAGGCTGAAATCAAAAAAATAGTGGACTATGAAACACTTTATCATGTTGCTCAAAAAGTATTACCAAAACTCGATATTACGCCGCAAAATATTTCCTATTATTCTAGCCTAGCAGAACACTACCCTATTCGAGATTTAGGAAGATTGTCCGCGACTAAGCAAGCTATTTATATTTTGTGTTATGTTCATCATCGTCATCAAAAAGTTAACGATAATCTTACCATCAGTTTCGCTTACTATGTTGATAAGTTTGGCGCAGACGCTTTAGATAATGCTCAAAAAACAATATTTGACGAAAAATGTGAAGTCAATGATGATACTCAAAACGCAGCTCTTGTGTTTCGATTTTTTGATGATGAGAAAATATCTGACAAAGAATCCTTTGGCAGTATTAGAACACGCGCTAGAAAATATGTTAAAAAAGGAAATTTCAATAAAGTGGCCGATTATCTAATGGGATTGTTATTTGATTTTAGACAAACCAAATGGGACGAAATTGCTAAATTGAAACATAAGATAACCGCTAATCTACGCCCTATTTTTAAAGTTCTAGAATTTAGTGGCGACGATAATCAAAAACATTTATTATCGGCAATTACTTTTTTAAAGAAATATTTTTTCTGCCAAGACAAGGAAAGAAAAAACCTTGTAAAAAATATCCCCATTCAGTTTATTCCACATCCTTTAAGAAATTTTATTATAAGCGATGACGAGATCATCGATATCGCCAAATACGAATTTATGTTGTACCAACAAATCGTTGAACAAATAGAAACGGGCCATATTTATTTACAAAACTCACTGTCTTTTAAGAGTTTTTCGTCTTATTTGATTTCTGATGAAAAATGGAAAAACAAACTTGAGATTCTCAAAGAATTAGGGAATAAAAAATTATTAATGCCGATTGATCAATTATTGAATGATTTCGAAAATAGCCTAGAGTCACTCATTTTAGGAGTGAATGAACGTATCAAATCAGGTGACAATAAAGACATAAAAATAAAAAAGAAAAAAATAAAGGAGAAGATAAACAAGAAGAAGATGATTTCACGTTCACCCTTCCCTACCCGGCATCAATGGATAAGGAAAATCATTCGATTTTTAAACAATTTCCACAGATAAGTATTGCAGAAGTAATACAATTTGTTCAACAACATTGCCGCTTTATGGATGCCTTTACTCATATCAAGCCTTACGATGCTAAAGATAAATTGGATCCCATGGTTATCATGGCTTGTATTATTGCTAATGCCACCAATCTTGGTATTTACAAGATGGCTGACTATTGGAAGTGCCTCGAAAAGGAGTAACTCAAACTATTGTTAACCAATTCCCCTTCGTTTTTATGTCGCTTTTAATATGTTGAGTGATTCCACCAACCTTGCAATATCAATAGACAACCCCTGTTTATCAAAAGCATAAAACCCATACATATTGATATGGATCCATGCGACAGGAGAAATATAGGCTCTTCGCGCTTTTGCGTGGAATGAGCGAATGCGTTACACTACGTGCATTATTTAATATGGACCGAAACGAGGTGCATCATGGTGAACAACGATTCTCCCGATATTCTTAATTTTGTGACAAG
>JAJOJD010000038.1 GCA_021208965.1 Gammaproteobacteria bacterium | reverse complement strand
ATAATTTTGAATTTAAATTCATTGCTATAACTGGCTTGTTTCTTTCCCATTTATCACTCCTCAAGTGCATTGAAGTGTGAAAGGAGTCTAACTCAATTCCTGTCCAAGTTTTTGGGCGCACCATAAACGCAAAAAATATTAAATAAAAATGTATCTATTCAAGATGTTTTACAGTTGCTCAATAATACGTCATCCTGGCCATCAATAATACGTCATCCTGGCCATGGATTGGCGAGAATGACAAATGTGGTGAATAGTTACATAAAAATCAAGCAATATTATAATATTGGATTATAATCTCAATTATAAATTATTTCTTAATTTGTTGAGGTGCCTTTTTGCAAAATAGCCCCAAACATGATCGATTACTTGCAGAGAAAATACGCTTAAGCCTGCTTCGCTGTATGTTTGATGCTGTCTGTGATGACTACGAATCTCGAATAGAATGGTTTAATTTTAACCAAAAAAAAATATTAAAAAATATTCGTGGTCGTTCTCTTCGTTTCGTCTATATTAAAGATGTAAAAAAAAATATGCGATCAAATCAAGGCTGCAAAAGATACTAACACCATTATTTTGAAGCTGGAAATAAGAGACTAGAATCTTATAGCGCCTATATTTTAGACCCTGATTCTAATAAGATCAAACAAAAACGTTGTATTCTTCAGGATTTATCGCATAGTGTATCATATCACCCTGAATTAATTGAAAAAGTAGCCACGCAATGTGAATGGACTCCAGAAAAAAATAAGGTTGAAAATCGCATAATAAATCCTGAAGACTTTTCAGCATTTAATGAGTACTATACTTACTATGATAATCTATCAACAAACTGGATTAATCTGAATTGTAGTGCCGAGAGCATCATGGAACCTCCTGTTGAGATTTTTAAGTCTCACCAGCGGGATTCTCCAATTGAATTAAGATTACATAAACTTTTAAACAGTGCGCGAAATGAGTATGCCCAATCACAAAACCCCTCATCTTCTGAATCGTTATCTAAAAAATTATACCAAAAGGTAGAAATATTGTTTGATTTACCAAAAAATCTCAATCAGAGTAAAGAGCAATTAATTCAGGCCATACAGATCAAAAATAATTACCGTTTTGGTTCATATTCTGCTTGGATTAAACATAAGTTCGGTAGTTTTCTTGGCATGAAACCTCACTATGGAACATTAGAAAGCCTTTTGAATGCAATTGAAACTCTCAAAACCGCAGAGAGCGAGCATAAAGATCAACATATTCAAACTGCTCAATTCCATTTGAAAGCCTTATTAAAACGATACCCAGAAAAAGATGCTGGCATGTTTGATGATGTGTTATTGCATTTAGACTGTCAAAAGAACAGTACCAATCTTTTAAACAAGGAAATTTCCACAAAACATACAGAAGAAAATCCGGGCCTATCAGTGAACGACCGGGTACGACAATTAAATGGAAATAATAATCCTGATTCATCGAGTACAGAAGATGATTTATCAACCCCTTATCCTTTTTTTCCTGCGACACAAGGTGGACAATACCAACCAATACGCAAAAACTCCATATAAGAATCATTCTCATTTAGATTGACTTCTATCCTTTTCTCATCAGATAATACCTACAATAATTTTTATAAAACTCATCATCATGAAGCTTACTCTCGGAGACTTAAAAATTGGTGAAACAGGGAGAGTGATGAACTTAACTCACGCCAATCCTATTTATCGCCAAAAACTCTTAGCGATGGGGTTAACCCCCAATACCCACTTTGTTGTCAAGGGAGTCGCACCTTTGGGTGACCCGATTGAAATTCGTGTTCGCGGTTACCGGTTAAGTTTGCGTAAAAATGAAGCCGAAGTGTTACAAATTGAGCGGGTATTATTATGTCAACCTTAGAAGTCGGTATTATTGGCAACCCGAATAGTGGTAAAACAACTTTATTTAATGCGCTAACGGGTGAAAAACAACAGGTAGGAAATTGGCCTGGTGTCACCGTCGAAAAAACTGTCGGCTATTTTCGTCATCATCATACGGATGTCAACGTAGTTGATTTGCCAGGTATTTATTCATTAATGGTCGCATCTCCTGAGTTGTCTTTGGATGAGCGTATCGCCGCTGATTATATTGCCTCCAGTGAAGCTGACATTATTTTAAATGTTTTAGATGCGAGTAATTTAGAGCGTAATCTTTATTTAACCGTGCAATTATTAGAAATGGGCGTCCCAGTTGTTGTTGCGTTAAATATGATGGATGTTGTCCGAAAGCGGGGGCAGCATATTGATATTGATGAGCTATCGCGTTATTTAAATTGTCCAGTCCTGCCAGTGGAAGCCGTCAAAAAAAACGGGCCTAGACGCCTTAAAATCGTCTCTTTTACATCATCGTCAACAAGCACGAAATCACGCCCTATTGTTTGCGTATCCTTCAGCCTTAGAGCGTGCGGTAGATAAAATTATTCTAGCGCTACCGAGCATCAGCGACGATCGATCAAAAAAGCGTCACGACGCCTTGTCCTTAATCGAAGGGGATTATCTTGCCCGTACTCACCAGTCATCAGATGTATTAGCGATTGTTGAACATGCGCAGCGCGAAGTGTTAGAAAGCTTACATGTAGACGCGGATATTATTATTGCCGATGCTCGTTATGCGTTTATCGGTGATATTACACAGCAAGTGGTTCGTCATCAAAGAAAGCAAAAAAAAGGCTTTGAATCATGGCTAGATAAGATAGTCTTAAACCGTTTTTTGGGGTTGCCTATTTTTTGTTTGACGATGTATGTCATGTTTTCATTTGCCATTACAATGGGCGGTGCTTTTCAGGATTTTTTTGATTTGGCCAGTCAAGCGATATTTGTCAATGCACCCACTTATTTCCTTCAAAAAATACATAGTCCTTCATGGTTAATCGTACTGATTGCCGAAGGATTAGGGAAAGGTGTCAACACGGTGATGACATTTATTCCTGTAATTTGTGGTATGTTCTTAGCGTTGTCTTTTTTAGAGCAAAGTGGGTATATGGCGAGAGCGGCTTTTGTTGTCGATAGAGTCATGCGTTTTATTGGCTTGCCTGGAAAATCATTCGTGCCTATGATCGTGGGCTTTGGCTGTAATGTTCCAGCCGTTTTGGCAACGCGTACTTTAGAGAGTCAGCGTGATCGTGTGTTGACGGTGATGATGAGCCCGTTTATGTCCTGTGGTGCTCGTTTGGCTATTTTTGCTGTGTTTACGGCGGCTTTTTTTCCAGAAGGTGGGGCAACAATCGTATTTTGTCTTTATATGATTGGTATTCTTATTGCGATTATCACCGGTTTTATTTTACGTAAAACCTTGCTAAAAGGGCCATCCGCGCCATTTATTTTGGAGTTACCGAGTTATCATATGCCGTCATGGCGTTCTTTGCGCCTACATACCTGGCATCGATTACATGGCTTTGTTTTTAAGGCAGGGATATTGATTGTCCCCATTTGTATGTTACTGAGTGTTTTAGATACCGTCACCATCGATGATCATTCAGTGTCTGTACTCGCTATATTTGGACAATGGGTTACGCCCATTTTCTCCCCGATGGGTGTGACAACAGAAAATTGGCCGGCGACGGTTGGTCTTTTGACAGGCTTATTGGCCAAAGAAGTTGTCGTTGGAACGCTCAATAGTTTATACGCTGATTCCAACAGTATCCCGATGATGCTGACTTATTCATCGCTACAGCTTGGGCCAGAATTATGGGAAGCGTTAACGACTATTCCAGAAAATTTACTGGCAATGATTCAAAGCGTTTTAGCCCCGTTCTCTCTGAGCATGAGTGGCGATGAGATTGATAGTAATGTGATGGGGCAAATGTACCAACGATTTGGTGGCGCCGTGGCTG
>JAJOJD010000041.1 GCA_021208965.1 Gammaproteobacteria bacterium | reverse complement strand
GTTGGGTGTCGGTGCTCAAACCTCTGATCGCGTTGCCCTGTTGCTAAAAGAATATAAACAGCATGGCGTTCGCACGGGAGCGCAATATAACGAAATCAGAACGCCTCGCAAAAAGAAATTGCCTGCTGCGGAATAATAAAGGTATCTTCATGCACATAAACCTCGACCGTTATATTACTGTCGGGAAAATTGGAGCCGCTCATGGCTTGGATGGATCGGTAAAAATTATTAGCTTTACCGACAATCCTCAGGATATTTTTACATATTCTCCATGGTACCTAAAACAAAAAAGTGCGTGGCTTGAAACAGTATTTGCCCATCATTCTGTTCAAGGAAAATATTTGGTTGCAAGAATAGCTAACTCAACGGATCGAAGCCATGCCGAACAATGGACAAATACTGAGATTGCTGTAAAGCGTCGACAATTCATGACACCAGAGAAAAATTCATACTACTGGTCAGATTTAGAAGGAATGACCGTTAAAACAGTCAATAATGCGGCGCTTGGGATTGTTGACCACGTAATGGAAACAGGGGCGAACCCTGTACTTGTTGTTATGGATGGAAAAAAAAGGTGCCTAGTGCCTTATGTGCCCTCGGTCATCGTAAAAAAAATAGATACTGATTCTGGAGAATTAGTGGTAGATTGGGACGCAGATTATTGAAGTTCGGCATCATAACATTATTTCCAGAAATGCTAGAAACAATGAAGTTTGGCGTTGTTCATAGAGCAATACAACGAAAAATTCTGGACATTGTCTGTATCAATCCGCGAGATTATACAGACGATAAAAACCGAACTATAGATGATGCACCATTTGGCGGTGGGCCAGGAATGATCATGATGGCCAAACCGTTGGATAGCGCTATTTGTGCAGCAAAAGAAAATCTGCCGACGGCAAAAATTATTTATTTGTCGCCGCAAGGGAAAAAGTTTGATCAAGCTCTAGCAAAAAAAATCGCTACTGCTGACAGTTTAGTCATGATTGCCGGTCGCTATGATGGCATTGACCAACGGATTATTGACGAACACGTTGACGAAGAGTGGTCGCTCGGTGATTTTGTCATTAGCGGAGGCGAATTAGCGGCTCTCGTTATGATCGATGCAATCGCTCGCTGTATTCCTGGGGTAGTTGGCGATGCCGGTTCTGTGATGGATGACAGCTTTTATAAAGGGTTACTAAAATATCCGCAATATACTCGACCTGAGAATTATAAGGGACGAAAAGTTCCGAAGGTATTATTAAGCGGTAACCATGGTGATATCGCAAAATGGCGACAAAAACACTCTTTAGGTGTAACATGGTCAAAAAGGCCCGATATTTTGGATAAGAAAATGCTTTCATCAGAAGAAGAAATAGTTTTGAGTGAATTTATTAAAGAACAACAGTGAACGAGGAAAAAATATGAGCAACATCATCCAACAATTTGAAGCGGAACAAATGCAAGGAAAGAATATTCCATCATTTAAAGCCGGCGACAGCGTTGTGGTTAAAGTACGCGTAAAAGAAGGGACGCGAGAACGTCTTCAATCATTTGAGGGTATCGTTATCGCGAAGCGTAATCGCGGCCTAAACTCTGCTTTTACGGTTCGTAAAGTATCTCACGGCGAAGGCGTCGAGCGTGTATTTCAAACATATAGCCCCCTCGTTGAAAGCATTACCGTGCAACGCTTAGGTGATGTGCGACGCGCTAAATTATACTATTTGCGAAAACTGTCTGGCAAAGCGGCTAGGATTAAAGAAAAAATTCTAACGAAAGCGCAACGTCAAGCGGCTGAAGCAAAACAAACTGCAATCGCAGCGGCATCAGCCGTAACAGGCGATGCAGAATAGTATCGCTTTACTCGCCACCGGCGATGAAATTGTCGCCGGTGATATTTTAAACACCAATTCTCAAGAAATAGCACACGCCCTTTTCCATGAAAAGATGTTTGTTTCACAACATCAATCTGTTCGTGATCAAGAAGAAGATATTGCCCGCGCAATTTTATCGTTACTCGAGCATAATAAGGCACTGATTATCACGGGTGGACTAGGCCCAACGACCGATGATCGTACACGGCTTGCGCTTGCGACCGCGATACAACGCCCCTTATATTTTGACGAAACAGTATGGCAAGGTATTTTAGACCGCTTCTTTATCCGCTACGGGCAAACTGAAATTCCATTATCTAACCGACAACAAGCCTTTTTCCCTGAAGGAGCAACCATATTTCCCAATCGAAATGGCAGTGCGGCAGGCTGCCTTTGCCTACATGATAATAAAATGATATTTATGTTGCCAGGGCCGCCTCATGAATGCTTACCTATGTTTCATCACTACGTTTTACCCGCATTAAAAGCATCGCAATTTATGCAAAATATACACTCTGAACGTTGGCAACTATTTGGTGTTAGTGAAGCTTATATTGCCGAACAATTAGAATATGCATTACAAGGCTTAATGTGTCAAACAGGGTACAGAGCGATGTCCTCTTACGTAGAATTTAAGTTATTTGCAGATCATCCTGAAATTTTAACGCGGGGGATTAATGCCGTTAAATCCATTCTTTTGCCTTATTTAAAGGAAGGCAAATAATCTGCTATTTCTGTGATAACTCAAAACTAAACTTGATGTAGTAAGACAAAACTAGCATAATTAATCCCTCAATAAACGTTAGGACAGGGCCATGGAAAAATTTACGGTTTTTATCTCTGATACTCACTTTAATGATTCAGAGCCCACAATGACAAATCTTTTTGTTGATTTTTTAAATAAAAATAAACGCATCATTGAATCCTTATATTTGCTCGGCGATATTTTTGAAACATGGATAGGTGATGATGAAGCCACTGAAACCTCTGAGAAAATTAGTCGTTTTATTGGCACAATGCATCCAAGCGGGTATGAAAGTTTACTTCATGCGCGGCAATCGTGATTTTCTTCTGGGTGAAAAATTTACTTGCCACAATGGTATCCATTTATTAGAAGATAAAACCATAATTTTGCTCTACGGAAAACCGACCCTACTCATGCACGGTGATTTATTGTGTACGAATGACCGAGCTTATCAATACTACCGAAAAATTATGTTTTCCCCTTGGGTAAAAAAAATATGTCTATCGTTACCGTTGAATCTACGTAGAGCGATGGCGAAAAAACTGCGCTCCATTAGCGAATATAGTCAACGTTTAAAAAAGAAGGCGATTGATACCATCCCCCAAGAAAGTGTCATACAAGCATTAGAAAATACGCATACAACGTTACTTATCCACGGTCACATTCATCAGGCAGGCGAGTATGACATTCCATTAACCCACCAAATTGGAAAACGCCTCGTTTTGGGCGCATGGGATAGTCAACAAGGAAATGCGATTATTGCAAGCGAGAACAAGCCCCCACGTCTTATTTCCTTCAAGGAAGCTATCGAATTAACCAACTAACGAAGATACCATGGACTCTAAATTACTCACCAACTCTCCCTGTGTCGGAATATGTAGTACCACATTTGGTGACGATGTTTGTTACGGTTGTCACCGAACTTACCTTGAAGTCATACAGTGGAATACGCTAAATGATGCTCAAAAAGATAGCATCAACCGACGTTTACTCCAAAATAGTGTTGTTATTAAAGACGCATAAAAAATTATTGATTCCGCTTCTCCCAGTACGTATAGATCAACAGCGGCAGAAAAATAAAAACCACACCAAGAACGAAAGCGATCCGATAGACTGGATCATCAGAAAATAACAACATGAGTAGCGAAAACAACATCAGCACGATAGCCACAATACCCGTATACGGTGAGCCAGGCGTTTTATACTTTAAAGACTCAACCGTATTGCCTCCCGATAACCATTTTTTTCTAAAATTAATTTGCGCCCAGCATAAAACAATCCAAGATGTCGTTCCAGTAAATCCAGAGACTAATAGCAGTGCCAAATAAAAGGAATATTCACCAAAAAAATAACCTAAAAGTAGCACGATCCAAATACATGCCAAGGTGACAAAAATTGCATTATGTGGGGCGTAATGTCGATTCAAGCGTCCTAAAAACTCTGGCGCCATGCCATGACGCGCTAACCCACGCAAGGCACGCACTGACGCATAATAACCTGAATTAGCTGAAGACAATGCCGCAGCGAGAGTCACGAATCCAATCCCTGCCCCCGCCCAATGCACACCATACATATTGAGGGCATCTGCAAAAACGGAATTCGATAAACCCGCCTTATTCCAAGGAAAAAATCAACACTAAACAAAAAACAGGTAAAATATATAAACATAAAATACGAAAACAAACACGGCTAATCGCTTTTGGAATCGTTTTTTCAGGATCAGGCGACTCCCCTGCCGCGATGCCAATAATCTCCGACCCTTGGTAATTAACCAGCATTAAAACCATGGCGATCAATAGCGTTAATCCACCGTTTGGAAACAAACCTCCTGATTTGAACAAATACTCTGAACCAATATACCCATGGTCATGTTCCCCATGAAGCAATCCAAAAAATATCAGTAGTGACAATACCACAAAACCAATTAACGCAAAAATCTTAATTAATGCCAACCAAAACTCTATTTCTCCAAAAAGAGTGACGCGGCATAAATTAATAAATGTAATTAAACACCCAAAACAAATTGCCCATATATAGCCATCAATATTCGTCAATGCCTGCATAATAATACCCGCAGCAACACATTCAGAGGGAATATAAATAACCCAGTTTAACCAATAAGACCAACCCGTCGCGCAGGCCACTGAAGGAGAAATATAATCGGCCGCATACGTGATAAAAGAACCTGACATTGGAATAGCCACGGATAATTCTCCCATGCACAGCATGGTTAAATAAATAATTACCCCTCCGAGTATATAAGCAAGAAATGCTGCTGGCCCGACTTCAGCGACGACTTCTCCTGTCCCTAAAAAATAGCAAGAACCAATAATTCCGCCTAAAGCGATTAAATCAACATGGCGAGATTTTAACCCGCGATGCAAACCGTCAACAGAAATTTTGCTCATTGTAATCAACACTCCTCAATAAAAAATTAGTCATCATGATTTTGCAGGAATAACCTTAACGAATAAACCACCGGATATTGCAATGACCCCTCCCAATAAGGCCATAAACGTTGGCACTTCATCGAGAAAAACCCAACCGGTTAATGTCGATATAAATGGCATGGCTAAGAAAAAGCTGGCAGCCTTCGAGACCGGATAATATTTTATACCATAAGCTAATAAAGCATAGCCAAAAATACCTGCAAACATACCAAGAAAAAGCGGAGAAATATAATGCGATAATTCTTGGTGTGGCACTTCCTTCGCTAACACAGGAAAATAAAAAGACAAAATCAGTGTACCAAACCAAATAGACCATGCGACTAATTCGAGCGGTTCAAAACGTGATAAAAGCGGCTTTTGTAAAATTGAGTACATAGACGTACAAACCACCGCACCAATCAAATAAAATATTCCATGATTAAAATGACCCAAATTTTCTGCTTCAGCAGCAGCAATCAATCCAACCCCCATCAGGCTAATGATGAATCCAACCCACGATAATCGCGTTAATCGCTCACGCAAGAATATCACCGCAAACACAATGGTGAGTAACGGGCTTTGGCTAACAACAAAACTAGCGATTGACGCCGACGTTGTTGTTTCACCGATATTTAATAAGACCGTGTATAGTCCTATCCCTAAAAGCCCCAAACAAAAAAGAGACGGAATATCCTTGAGTCTTGGGAGCGTTCTTTTGGGTAATAAAAAATAAATAGGCAGGACAAACACCGAGGAAATCATATAGCGTAATAATCCTAAGCTTCCTGGCGAAAAATAATGCAAGCCATCACGTATGCCAACAAAAGCATTACCCCAAATAAAAACCGATAGCATTAAAGCTATCAATGCACGAGTGTGTTGTGTCATGATTATCCTATGAATTGTAAGCCATTCATGTAGGGTTGAAGAACACTAGGAACGGCAATCACGCCATTCGCTTGTTGATAATTTTCTAAAATGGCGACTAATGTACGACCAACCGCCAAGCCAGATCCATTCAAAGTATGTACCAGCTCTGGTTTACCAGAAATACTGCGGTAACGCGATTTCATGCGACGTGCTTGAAACGCTTCGGTATTACTGCAGGACGAAATTTCACGATATTTAGCTTGCGCAGGCAACCAGACTTCTAGGTCGTACGTTTTTGCAGCACAAAAGCCAATATCGCCGGTACACAGACTCATCACGCGATAAGGCAATTCTAATTTTTTTAAAATATTTTCTGCATGCTCAGTCATATCCTCTAACGCCTGATAGGAATAGTCTGGATGAACAATTTGTACCATTTCTACTTTTTCAAATTGATGTTTGGCGAATCATCCCGCGAGTATCGCGACCATACGATCCTGCCTCACTACGAAAACACGGTGAATGCGCAACATATTTGATCGGTAAGGCTTCCAATGGCAAGATTTGATCACGAACAGTATTCGTCACAGAGACTTCAGCGGTAGGAATTAAACCCAACGCTTGTTCAGAGACGTAAAAAATGTCTTCTTTAAACTTTGGGAACTGTCCTGTCCCCTCAAGAGAGGCTTGATTCACCAGATAGGGAACATAAATTTCTTCGTATCCATGCTCATGAACATGGGTATGAATCATGAAGTGAATCAACGCACGGTGTAAGGTGACTACGTTTTTTTTCATCACAACAAAACGACTACCCGAAATTTTTACGGCCGTTTCAAAATCGAGCATCCCGAGAGCCTCACCTAAGGCGACATGATCTTTTATCTCAAATTCGAATGTTGGCTGCGCCCCCCATCGACGCACTTCAACGTTATCTTCTTCACTCTTGCCAATCGGCGTTGAAACATGCGGAAGGTTAGGCGTCGTCATATAAATAGTGTGCAATTGCTCTTGGATACGGGCCAATTTCTCTTCTAATGTTTTTAAGGTATTCCCTATGTCATCAAGCTGCGCAAGTAAGAGAGTAATATCCTCGCCTTTTGATTTAGAAAAACCAATCGATTTTGAACGAGCATTACGGGTTTCTTGTAACCCTTGAATATCAATTTGCAACGCTTTTCGCTCATTTTCTAACAATTGAATACGCTCAACATCTAATAACACGCCACGTGTTTTTAGCCGGTTGGCAGTATGCTCTAATTCTTGTCGAAATTGATTAGGTTCTAACACGGTTATTCCTTTGAAAATAAAAACGATTATAGTAAAATACGGGGCAGAATATACACGTTAACAATAACGCCGTACACACTTTAATAGCGAATTTTACAATGCTTATTCCACGCCCCATCGCTCTGATCATTTTAGATGGATTTGGTGATAAAAAATCTGCGCAATACAATGCCATACACCAAGCGCATACCCCTCATTTAGATCATTATTTTGATCACTATCCTCATACACGGCTTTTTGCCTCTGGTCACGATGTGGGTTTACCGCATGACCAAATGGGCAATTCTGAGGTTGGCCATCTCAACATTGGGTGTGGACGTATGGTTCCACAAGATCTAACACGCATTGATAATGCCATTGCAGATAAAAGTTTCTATGAAAATTCAGTGCTCAATAACGCGATTCAATCGGCAAAAGTGATGGGGAAAAATATTCATATTTTAGGCCTCACCTCAGACGGCGGTGTTCATAGCCATATTCATCATATACTGGCGTTGATTGATCATGCGGATACACAAGGCATTTCACAAGATAAACTGTTATTACATGCCTTTTTGGATGGTCGTGATACGCCACCACAAAGCGCGTTATTATTTTTAGCACAGATCGAACAGCAAAACAAAGCAACCCTCGCCTCTCTGACCGGACGTTATTACGCCATGGACAGAGATAATCGTTGGGAACGTGTTCAGCAAGCCTATGATATGTTGACGTTGGGATCACCATCCGCTTATCGTCCGGCAGAGGTACTGACGAATGCTTATAGGCGTGGAGAGACGGATGAATTTATTAAACCCACGGTTGTTTCAGAAAAGTTTCAGTCAATTGATGACGACGATATTATTATTTTTATGAACTTTCGATCCGATCGCACAAGACAACTCACCGCCGCTTTTATGGATCCAAGTTTTAATGAATTTCCTCGACAAAAAGTACCTACACTGCAACAGTTTGTTTCGTTGACAGAATATAAGAAAGAATTTAATGCATTCCATGTCAACGTCGCCTATCCACCGATTGATGTCAGCAATAGTTTAGGAGAGGTCTTAAGCGAACAAGGAAAAAAACAATTACGTATTGCTGAAACCGAAAAATACCCTCATGTGACATTTTTCTTTAACGGCGGGATAGAGCAACCGTTTGAAGGAGAAGACCGAATACTTATCCCTTCGCCAAAAGTAGCAACATACGATTTAAAACCTGAAATGAGTGCTTATGAACTGACAGATAAACTCATCAGCGCCATTCATTCTCAACGCTATGATGTCATTGTGTGTAATTATGCTAACCCTGATATGGTTGGACATACGGGGAATATTGCCGCAACCATCACCGCCATTGAAACAATTGACATCTGTTTGGGAAAAGTGATGACGGCTTTACAACACGCCGGTGGCGAAGCATTAATTACTGCTGATCATGGCAACGCGGAATGTTTATTTGATGAGGCCACTCAACAAGCACACACGGCACACACTTGCGAGCCAGTGCCATTTTTATACATAGGCAGACCCGCAAAAATAGTAAAAAAAAATGGTGTGTTGGCTGATATTGCGCCAACACTACTCTCTTTAATGGAGATTACCCCACCAAAAGAAATGACCGGCGATGTCCTATTAAAACTGAATTAAATAATGTTTACAATGCTAATTAAGGAAACTTTACGTGACCCCTTCTTTGCGTGTAATCATTATTTGGCACGTGCGCGCTCAACTGCTCTTGACTAACAACGGTTACTCTTTCTACGTGTTCAGATAACAAACTTGAAAAATCACTATTTGAGCGAATTAATGAATCAAATTTTCCAAAAATCCAGCGTCCATATTTTGCCCGAGACATTCCCACGTTCAATCTTCGCCAATCATTTAGAAAACCAACGGATTCACTCGTACGTACTGCTGAGACGAGAATGATATCTTTCTCGCCTCCTTGGAATCCATCTACTGTTTTTATTTCGAGGTCATGAAATTTATTTTTATCGCGCATGACTTTTTGTAAGTTTTCAATGAGAATATTAACTTGTTCCGCATAAAACGTAATAATGCCGATTTGAGTTGGCTGGATGCCGCAACTCATTATTAAATAATAAGCCATATCAATGACTTTTCTAGCTTCTATTAAATTAAAGCAACTTGCTGTTAAATCAGAGCCGCCTCGACGATTTTCCTCGCCATTAACATTAAAAAACAAGCTGGAATTTTTAAATAGAGCAGGTAAAAAACGGTTTTCTTGCAAAACTGATTTTCGCTGAATAACTTCGGGTGCTGTGATTAATCGATTTTCATAGTATTGGCGAGAAATCCAATGACAAATTTCCTGATCCATACGATATTGTATGGTTAGCATTTCATGCGGTTGCGAAAATTCTCTTATCAACCAATGCATCATAGAATGTTCATACCCTTTATTACGAGCTGCTTGAGAAGTGATCGTGGCGGGTAATTGATTCGGATCTCCGATTTGAATATATAAACTTGGGTTAAAATAAAGAGGAATCAGTGTTTCTGGAACCAAAGCTTGCGCTGCTTCATCGAGTAGTACCATAGAAAATGAGTCAATTTGTTTACGCAGCCATTTTCTTCCAGATGAAATCAATGTTGCAAACACAATTTGCGAGCGCTGCAGCATAAATGATTCTAGATAAAAAGCATTTTTTTGAATCAAGTTAATAATTTTTTCTAATTCATCAACAAAGTTATTACTAGAGTTTTCAGTTTTTTTACTATCTCTCCAGCTTGAAGCATTGGAGCCTATTGATGAAAAGTTCTGGTAAAGTTGAGAAAAAGCTTCTGTTTCTTCAAAGAGCATGCTTAAAAAATTATTCATTCCTCTTCGCACATTCTCTTTGACATGCATTTGAGTTGGCGTATCAAAAAGCGTTCTTATTTTTTCTTGTAATAGGTTTAAACATTGATTTATTGAATTTAAAAGTTGTTTCTGGTTTTTCTATATTTTTTTCAATTTTCAGTTGTCTTTTATATTCAATTAACGGTTTAAACAAATAGCTTGCATATTTATGGACATAAACTTCTTGTAAGTGATCTGGAATATTTTTAGCAATTCCAGTGAGCGCAAGAGAATTTGAGGGTAAGAAGCGTAATGCCTCCTTCAATAAAACACGTACCGCTTGATTAGAGGGGGCAGAGATTAATATTCGATGATTAGGATTTTTTCTTGCATAATCAACCAAAAATTTAATTGCCGTTGTTGTTTTACCAGTGCCAGGAGGACCAACCAACAACCATAATCCTGATTCGACATTTTGTAACTGTTCTATTACATTTCTTTGAACGTCATTCAATCCCGCTAATTCTAGAGACAATGGCTGTGTTTGTTTTTCTAAGGGAAAGCTAGGCCATTGAAGTAAATCAGCCTGAATAAATTGCTGTTGAAAATCCACACTAGGCATAGAAACGCATATTTCATACATGCGTTCAGCAGGCGTTAAGCCACATAACCAGTGCAGCCGCAATTGACCCTTGAATTCCGCTAAAACGTTGATTACATCGCGTTGATAATCTTGTTTAGGCAAGGTTATTTTTAGCTTTACTTTTCTCCGTTGGTTATTCTCTTCATCATCATAGCTCGGCGCTCTTGTCGCAATAGCTAGGATGCCTTCCAGCTTAGGTTTAGAAAATGTAGATTTTCTGCCGAAAGATTGACTTTCTAGTTCAGGAAGCACAATCAATACGGCTTCATTAAAAAACCCATGATCAAGTTTAGGCAAATCCCGCTCATAGGTCCAAAAAGCAATTTGTATTTCTCCAGTTTCATCTACTTCTTGCTCATCGATATCTATGTCATCAAAGTCTTCGGTTTTGCTTGCTGCCACTTGTGAATAGATTGGAAAAGGCAGGCGATTTTTTTTTTGCAATTATATTTCTTTGGGCATCAGATATTAGCCCGTACCTCTTCAAGCACATAAGGTACAAATTGTCTAAAATACTCTCCACTGTCTTCACTGACAATTCGACCTTTCAAAGGTTCCAAAGCAAAGGCAGTTTCTAAACCTTTTGACGGTAACTCTAAAATAGAGCGAATAAAATTGGGTCTTTGAGTAATATCAATGCTGGTTTTACTTGAAATGAGTATTTGTGTTTTCTGACTAGTGGGCACTTGTTCAGCTATTTTTTTTTGATGGAGTTCACGTTCAAGTAAACTTAGCCTTTGTTGCGATTCTTTCTTTTCTTGCTTTAAGCATTCAAGTTGTCTACGAAGATCGTGAACTTCATTTTCACTTTCTATCAGCTGTGCGGCCAAACTTTCGGCTCCTAGACGGTATTGATGTTCAGGTGGCATAGGAGAGTGGTAGTGATTTTGAGGTGACGGATAATAATATGCTGGATAGACCGGATAGACCGGATAGTATTGTGGAGTCAAAGGGGGTTGCTGTTCGTAACGATAATTTTCATTTTCATATTGCCTTTGTTCCATCGTATTCTCTCGACTTGTTTACTATTTAAATAGTAATTATTTTTTTTATTCCTACATCGCTATCAACAATAATTTTATATTCTACTTAATCATGTTTAACCATTTACATGGATAAGCCATAATGGCTAAAGTTGACTCATAATCTCTGAGAAAATATCAGCGTTTGTGTAAACGTTTTGGACATCATCTAATTCTTCCAACATATCGACTAATGCTAATAATTTTTCTGCGTTTTCTTTATCCAATTCCACACGGGTAGACGCTACTTGCGTTACTTCAGCAAACACGGACGGTAACCCTTGAGCCTGCAGAGCATTTTTAACCGACTCAAACATTTCCGGTGTCGTTATAACCGTAATATTGCCATCATCATCAGCCTCTACATCATCCGCGCCGACTTCTAATGCTAGTTCTATCAGTTTGTCTTCACCCACTGCCGCAGAAAACCCAATATGCCCTTGTTGAGTAAATAAATACGAAACAGAACCATCGGTTCCAAGATTCCCGCCCCGCTTAGTGAATGCATGACGAACTTCCCCGACCGTGCGATTACGATTATCCGTCAAGCAATCTACCATGACAGCAACACCAGAAGGACCATAACCTTCATAACGTACTTCTTCCATATTTTCGCCGTCCATACCGCCAGCGCCACGTTTAATGGCTCGGTCAATCGTATCGCGATTCATATTAGCAGAGAGCGCTTTATCCACGGCTAAGCGTAAACGTGGATTACTCGTGATATCACCGCCACCTATTTTTGCTGCAACGGTAATTTCGCGAATCAACTTAGTAAACACCTTGCCGCGTTTTTTATCTTTGTGCGCCTTTTCTATGCTGAATATTCGCCCATTTACTATGTCCGGCCATATTTTCTCTCCAAGGATTTATTGTGAGGTATTAACTCGAATACCTAATTCTTGTAACTGTTTTTTATCTACGAGTGAGGGGGCATCCATCAGTAAACATTGCGCCGTTTGAGTTTTTGGAAACGCAATCACGTCTCGTATAGATGCCGTATTTGTTAATAACATCGTGAGACGATCGACACCAAAGGCAATTCCTCCATGCGGTGGGCATCCAAATTTTAAAGCCTCTAATAAAAATCCAAATTTCGCCTGCGCTTCTTTTTCACCAATCCCTAATAATTCAAATACTTTTTGTTGCATCGCCGTTTGATGGATACGGATTGATCCTCCTCCGACTTCATAACCATTGATCACGAGGTCGTAACCACGTGAAATCAACTCAGCCGGAGATGTTGTCAATTCATCCAGTGAGGTCAATACAGGTGCTGTAAAAGGATGATGCAAAGAGTTCCAACGGCCTTCCGAAAATTCAAACATGGGAAAATCGACAATCCATAAGACTGCCCAATCGCTGATTAATAATTTTCTATCGTAACCCAACCGAGAGCGTAATGCTCCGAGTGCGTCATTGACAATATTATGATTATCCGCACCAAAGAAAATAATATCTCCATTTTGAGCTGAAAGACGACGGAGTATTTCATCGACTATTTTTTGAGGAATAAACTTCACTATCGGTGACTGCAGCCCTTCCACACCCTTTTCAAGGTCATTCACTTTAATATACGCCAAACCTTTTGCGCCATAAATCGCCACAAGCTGCGTATAATCCTCAATATCTTTACGTGATAGATCGGCCGCACCGGATACTTTCATGGCGGCAACACGACCATTCGGATCATTCGCTGGCCCACTAAAAACTTTGAAATCAACATCCCGCATTAAGTCACCGACTTCAACAAGTTCCAACGGAATACGCATATCAGGCTTATCACTGCCATACCGCCACATGGCCTCTTTGTAGGTCATACGCAGAAATTGTTCGGGAAGATCAACCTGAATGACCTCTTTAAAAAGACGACGAACCATTGATTCCATCAATGTTTGAATGTCATTTTCATCAATAAACGACATTTCAATATCCAATTGCGTAAATTCTGGCTGACGATCCGCTCGCAAATCTTCATCACGAAAACATTTAACAATTTGATAATAACGATCCATCCCTGACATCATTAATAATTGCTTAAATAATTGTGGTGACTGGGGCAAAGCAAAAAACTCACCCGTATGTACACGACTAGGAACCAAATAATCACGCGCACCTTCTGGTGTTGATTTTGTTAAAAACGGGGTCTCAACATCAATAAAACCTTCGGCATTCAAAAAGTCGCGCATAACACGCGTTATATGCGCACGCGTTTTCAAACGTTGGCTCATTTCATGTCGACGCAAATCTAAATAACGATATTTTAAACGAACTTCTTCGCTAACAGCTTGATGTTCATCAATACGAAAGGGGACCGGATCAGCGCTATTTAAAATATCAACGAGATCGGCAACAAGCTCGACTTTTCCTGTTTTTAGTTTCTCATTGACCGTTCCTTCAAGACGCGCTTGCACTTTTCCAGTCACTTGCAACACAAATTCATTGCGAATTTTTTCACCCACTGAAAAAGCAGCCGTATTATCAGGGTGAATCACGATTTGCAGCAAACCTTCTCTATCACGCAAATCGATAAAAATAACGCCACCATGATCACGCCGTCGATGCGCCCAACCAACAACTGTAATAGATTGACCTAGAAAATGATCCGTCACATCGCCACAATACGCCACTCGCTTCATAAAAAAACCATTATCCTAAGTAAAGAGGCTTATTTTACGCAGCTATGATAAAGGACGCAAGGGAGGTTTTTATAAGACTACACATGCCCAGTCTTTGTTTGTACTAGTCTTTCACAATACAAATATTTTTCTTGAGTTTTATATAAAGTTTTGATAGTTTTTTCGAGCTCTGAATTTTTACGTTCCTATTTTTTTCAACTATTAAATATGGGGTCATGATAATGATAAAAAAGCTAACTGTTGCTCTAGCGGCTGCTGGAATATTGGGTTATGGACTACCAGCTTTGGCTGATGCTGTCTCAACAAATGCAAACGTGCAAGAAGAAATTCAGGCGTTGCAAGCACAAATTACAGCATTAGAAAAAAAGGTGAATACTTCCGCGTCTACTTCTGAATCCTCTGATTCTCATCCGGTATTTAATGACCCAGGCAATGTTTATATTGGTCACTATGTTGGTGTCCTACCCGCGTTTGATGGCTCAAACTTAATCATCAATAACCCGGGTATTAATAATGATGTGGCTTTGCTTAAAATACGACAAGCTGAAGCAAAAGCTTATCAAACATCAGGCCAGTCATATGATGATAATCCAAAACTGATTTTCTCAGGCGCTGTCGAAGGTACGGCAACATACACAACTCCTTACAATAATACCTCAGCAGGCACCACTTTTGATTTGAGCACTGCAGAAATCGACACGTTTATCGAAGGAAATCGTTGGGTCAGTGGTTTTATGACATTGACTTATGATTCTGGTAGCAATGGCGAAGCAAATGCTGTGAATAATTCTGAAGTCGAACTTGGACAAGGTTTTGTCACCATTGGCGATTTGACAACAACACCGTTTTATGGGAGTTTTGGTCAAATGTATATGCCATTTGGGCGCTATTCAAATTACATGATTTCGTCACCATCCACAAAAACGTTGGGACGAATTCAGGCGCGCGGTATTAACTTAGGTTATCACCCTGACAATGGTGATATATCCCCTTTTGCAGCGGTTTATGGCTATCAAGGTTCGACTGAAATCGATGGTAACCAAGCATCGAACGATGATATGGAAGATTATGGTGCAAATGCAGGGGTCAATATTAAACACGGTGATTACTCTGCTACATTCGGAACAAGCTATACGTCAAATATTGCTAGTTCTGCAGGACTTCAAGGCGATGGTTCTGAAGGCTCAGGCTTTTCACAAAGTAATTCTTCTGAAGATTTAGCCACTCGTGTTCCTGGCGTTGATGTCAATGCTATGTTTGGTTATACGGACTACACTTTGTTGGCAGAATATGTGACAGCCACAAAAGAATTCGACCAAAATGACTTAAGCTACAATGGTCATGGCGCACAACCCTCTGCTATTGACTTGCAATTTGCTTATGCGTTTACGCTATGGAGACCGAGCTATATTGCTTTTGATTACGGCCAAAGCTGGCAAGCACTCTCTTTAGGCGTCCCACGCAAAAACTATGGCGTTGTATACAGTACATCTATTTGGCGTAATACGGCGTTAACTTTTGAATTAATGCATAATATCGGCTACAGCTCTACAGACACCGCTGAGCTAGACGGTCAACCAACGGCTAACAATTCAAGCCAAGGCGAAAGTTACAATACAGCTAACCTACGCTTTGATCTATACTTTTAATAGACTGAACAGATCTATTGCAAGGCGCCTCTTGGCGCCTTGTTTTTTTGCTTTATAGCCATAGAAAAGGAACCTGTGATGAATCATTGTCATACCCATAATAACAGCTCCTCTTCTCAAAAAATTGGACGCGCTTTTTTAATTGCCGTTCTTGTCAACTTTTTATTTACCGTCATCGAAGCAACATTTGCGTTATACGCACATTCCTCTAGTTTACTAGCAGATGCCGGGCATAATTTAGGGGATGTTTTAGGATTAATTTTCGCTTGGGGAGCAAATTATTTACAGGCACAACAACCAAGCAGACGTTTTAGTTATGGTTATAAACGCACATCTGTGATGGCCGCATTTTTTAATGCGGTTATTCTGATATCAACCGCTGCCATCATCGCTATCAGTGCGATTAGCCACTTATTGCACCCACACGCCGTTACTGAAAAAATCGTCATGATTACCGCATTTATCGGTATATTTTTAAACGCAGGAACCGCATTGCTTTTTCGTCATGGACAACATGACATGAATGTTAAAGGTGCTTTTTTGCATCTCTTGTTTGATGCTCTAATTTCTTTAGGCGTAGTACTGACGGCAATAACGGTTTATTTTACGGGTTGGTATTGGATGGATCCTCTCGTTAGCCTACTGATTGTCACAACGATCATCGGTGGAACGTGGTTTTTATTTAAGCGTTCACTCAATTTAATGCTAGATGCTGTACCTCATAACCTGGATATTGAAAAAATTACCCACTATCTATCAACCTGGCCAAACGTAAAAGAAGTACACGACTTACATGTGTGGGGTCTCAGTACAACAGAAATTGCTTTAACAAGCCACCTTGTTGTTCCGTCACATCACATATGTGATGAGGAGCTGTTACGTATTAGCAAAGGACTTGAAGAAAAATTCGGCATCGGGCATGTCACCATTCAAGTAGAACGCGGCAACATGCCTCATGAACCTTGTGTTATTGAGGACGCGGTACTTTAGTCGACCCACTTTCTGATGCAAAAGACTTTTGAAATAAAGCTGATGCCCCATACAAAGGAGAAACCGCATTTTTCAGACCCAACTGCAAACCTTTAACAAGATCATGCGCTTGTTGAGATTGTTTCGTTGTCTCATTAAGGAATTGACCAAGTGCGACAGTATATTTTTTTTCTAGTTCAGCTACGTTAAACATTTTCGAATCCTTAAGATAAACTTAATGTAAGTAATATAGCACAGTATTATCAGTTTTCCATGATTTCTAAAAAAAAACAACGAAAAAACGTCTAGACAACAGACAACTTTTTTTGAGACAATCAAAAAATCCCCTCCTACTTCTCTCTGCGTTTTTTCAAAATTTTTTCACTTTCCATCTTTCTCATTCTACAGGCACCATCATGAAAAACTTTATCTTCAGCTTTTTTTTATTACTCCAAAAATTTTCTACTGCAAAACGTATAGGTTTTGAAAACGCTAGCCCATATAACACATGGATTTTAAAAAGTACCGACGACAACATGGCCATACAGTATCAAGAAGTATTATTACCAGGACAACAACAATGGCTAGATATCAGCACATTTAATCAATATTTTATTTATGATGTCTGCGATACCACCGGCAAAGCCTCTGCTTTATATATCAATGGAGAGGGAGCAAAATGCGCCGTATACTCAGGTGGAGGAATGAACATCACCATCAGCACGGAGGGCATTACTGCGGCACTAACACCAAGCTCAACACTACAAAGCATCGACGTTGTTGGAAAATCATCGCCATATTTTATTCATCCAACGACAAAACCTGCTCCAGAATGCAATTTACCTTATCCAACAGCATACCAAGACCAACGTTGGCGCATGGTTAATCTTGATGGCGCAACACTAGAAACACCACAATTTCCTTATAAGTGTGATTTATTGTATTTTGCTAACCTTGGCGTGAATACAGTGGTTTTACCGTTCAAATGGGATTATTTACAAAATTTTCTTGGACAAGATATTCCAATCGACTGGTCAGACGGTGGTTATGGTGCGCAAATTATAAAACTCGCCAACGCTTGGACACAGAAAAATTATATCGTCATTTTATCGATGTATAATCATATGCGTTATAGTTATTGTTCGATAGGAACATCTGATTGCTGGGTATCAAAAGAACGCTATGCTAATGCTTGGGCTCAAATCGCTCAACAATTTTACAATAATTCACATGTTATTTTTGACTTAATGAATGATCCTAATGTCGATGACATCGTGGCTGGCATCAATAATGGCACAAACGTTGTCCTGAACAATCAAAATGCTGCGGCAAAAGCGATACGAGCAGCAGGAGCTGTCTCTCAAAAAATATTATATTCAGGAAACAGCTATTCTTCCACGCAGTCTTGGTTTAATGATGATCAAGGGGCATCGAATGCTGATCTTTTTACGACTAACAATATCATAGACAATAACTACCTATTAAGCATCAGCATGTTTTATGATCACAGCGGGATATTTCCAGAAAATGGTTGCATCGCATCCGCATCACAGAACTCAAACGATTGTATCGTAATCCAACACGCTGACGCATTTGTAACATGGCTAAACTCAACAAAATCACAGAGCATTATCAAAAAAACAGGTGGAACCAATAGTTCAAGTTGTATTATCTGTATCAATACAGGAACTACATGGATGTTACTAGAAAAATACATCGTCGGGATTGGTTTATGGGTTGCAGGACATGGGTATGTTAATATCTATGATGAATCTCTTTCCCCTTTATATTTAGCGCCAACCTATAACCAGTCTCAAATACAAATGAGCGCAGGTTTTTTAAACGTCAGCAACCCACAATCCGGAGAAAAATTTCTTATTAGCCCACAGAGTGACTCTAGTCATACGCCAACAATTCAGCCAACTGACAAACAGCATTCAGAAGAAGCATTTTTATACACGGACATTATCCATAGCCTTATCTTAATAGCAGCAGGATCAACTATTATATGCACTGTATTGATGCTTTATGGATTTTTAAGTCAACGTGAAAATAACAAATACGCATGCTCCGTCTTTAGTTTATTTCATCCAAAACATCGAGATTCATCGGAAGAAAATTTATTACCACCGAATCTTCATTCTCAACAAGAACTACATTTGGGGCAAGCATTCAAATAAGTATCAAACCTGAATAAATAAACCAACAATGTTACGCAAATGCGTAATCTCTGTATTCGACTGCTCAAGCGATTTTTTCAGTTGTTCAGTATCAGGCAAATTCGCTTTCTCTGCTAAGATCAACGCTTGACTCAACTCAGAAGCATGAATTTGGGCATGTAAAATACGTTGGCCAAATTCCGTCGGGCTATCAACAAAAGCCTGCATTAAATTCGTCATCGTTACTGCCGTCTGATAAGCCAGTTGACACTGTGAATTAAAAGTTACCGGCGTATCACCATTCTTTCGACAATCAAGCAAAACAGATTGGAGCACCTTCGGATGTTCAAAATAGTAAGACTCTGTATTAACAGGTTTACAACCTATAAGGCTGAAGGAAAAAACACTGACGAGTCCAATAAAACGAAGAAAATCGCTTAATATCATTAACGAATATCCTGCGCTGCAATTAACTGCCCACCTTGCGTGTAATGACCAAGGACAGGAATACACGCCAAAAATGCGCCTAAAATAAACATAAATATTGGTTTACTGATGGGCACCAATAACTTATTGATGCGATGTTGACGATACTGTATAAATGAGGCAAAAATTAACCCAACTCCAATCACTAAGCATATGCCAGAAAATATGGACCCAATATTTTCAAACAAACCCATAAGATTGGTCGTCACCTGACCATCAGGAATGGCATAAGCACCGGAAGCACACAGCCAGAAGAACGATAAAACGCCAAAAAAACGTCCACGTATATTGTTCATAATATTTCCTTACATTATTAATTAATTGATTGATAATCTCAAACTTGCTAGTCTACTATAAATTAACTTTTAAGAGAATAATATGATAAAAAAAATTGGATTTTGGTCAGTTCTTGCGATTGTGATTAGCAGCCAAATTGGTTCAGGGATTCTTATTTTACCCGTCACCCTGACCCCTTTTGGCTTTTATAGTTTACTAGGATGGTTAACCTCTGCGCTTGGAGCCATCTCATTAGCATTGGTTTTTGCAGGACTATGCCAACGTTTTCCTAAAACTGGGGGCCCCCATGCTTTTGTCAATGCTGTTTTTGGCAAAACAGTGGCTTTTTTTACAGGCTGGACGTATTGGGTTATTTCATGGTTTAGCACGACGGTGGTGGTTATTGCGAGCGTTGGCTACTTAAGTCCTTTTATTCGTCATGATATACCCGAGGTTTACTGTGCACTAGAGGTTTTGATTCTTATCAGTATTACGTGGCTTAACCTACGCGGCGTTCGCTTAGCCGGTCGAGCTGGCTTCATTCTTATGCTATTAAAAACCCTGCCCTTACTTATTTTGCCTATTGCTGCATTTTGGTTTTTTAATCACGAGAACTTTGTGATGGCACCCGAACTGAGTGACCAACCCCCTTCCTCTATTCTTGCTCAAGTCACATTATTAACCCTCTGGGGATTTATCGGATTAGAGACGGCGACAACATCGGCGGGGTCTGTGATCAACCCCAGCAGAATAATTCCGAAAGCAATCATTTTAGGCACTGCCTGCGCAGCAATTCTATACATGATTAACAGCGTCGGAATTATGGGGTTAATGCCAGCACATGTTTTAGGACAATCTAAAGCTCCGTATATTGATGCGGCTAATCACGTTTTTGGCGGCGAATGGCATTTAGTTGTTGCTGTTATTGCCTCTATCATTTGTATTGGAACATTGAATGCCTGGATGCTTGCTAGCGGCCAAATTGCCGTTGGCCTCGCTGAAGATAAACTGCTCCCTGCAGCTTTTTCCAAACGCAATAAAAAAGATGCGCCTGCCTTTGGATTAATCGCTAGCTGTATTGGAATTTTGCCCTTTCTTTTCTTAATGATGAATCATTCCATGGCAGAACAAATCGCAACTGTCATCGATTATTCAGTGACTGCATTTTTATATGTCTACCTGTGCTGTACTTTGGCTTATATGAAAGTTTTATGGGAAGAAAAAGCAACTTTATTTCACTGGTTCTATAGTGTCATCGCGCTTATTTTTTGTGCTTGGATTCTCTACGAAACAGAAGGCTTAATCCTGATTGTCGCTGCTATGTTCACCCTCAGCGGCTTACCCTTGTATATTCTCTGGCACCACCGCAAGAAGAAAGATACATGAACACCATACAGCGCCAACGATTATTAACGGGGGACACCCCAACAGGAAAGTTACATTTAGGTCATTGGGTTGGTTCATTAGAGAACCGTGTCAAATTACAAGAAGAATATGACTGTTATTTTATTATTGCGAATATTCATGCGTTTACAACGCGAGCAACGCAAGCAGAAGATATCCGCCAAAGTGTCATCGATATTACTTTAGATTATTTAGGCGCGGGAATTGACCCTAAAAAAAGCACCATTTTTGTTCAATCTGAAATACCGGCGATTGCAGAATTGACGTATTTCTTTAGCATGCTTGTGCCTTATGCCGAACTCATGCGCAACCCAACGATTAAAGATGAGATTCGTGATAAAAATTTGGGGGATAGTTATCCGTTTGGATTTTTACTCTATCCGATTGGACAAATAGCCGATATTTTAGCCTTTCGTCCTGACTTAGTTCCTGTTGGGGAAGACCAACTCCCTCATTTGGAATTGACACGATTCATTGCTCGAAAATTTAATCACGTTTATTGCGGTGTTGATTCACACATTAATGATGAAGAATACGTGAAGGCCGGCGGATTATTTCCTCTGCCAAAACCTCTTATCGGACGAATAAAACGTCTGATAGGCACAGGAGCACCGACGGCCGACGGTCGTTTATTGAAAATGAGCAAATCTTTAAACAATGCAATTTTTTTATCTGATGACAATGATAGCATTCAGCGTAAAGTGATGAAAATATATACTGACCCTAATCGTTTAAAACCAACCGATAAAGGCACCACTGAAAACAATCCATTATGGATTTTTCATGATGTATTTAATACGGATAGTCAATGGGTTGAAGAAGCAAAAGCACTGTACCGTGCCGGAGAAATTGGTGATGTTGCGTGCAAAAAAAGACTGGTGGATATATTAGTCGCCTTAATTTCCCCTATGCGAGAACGACGCGAATATTACGCAAACGATATCGGAGGGATATTACGTCTATTACAGGAAGGAAATGCGAAAGCAAACGCGCAAGCTGAAATTACGTTGGGTATGGCCAAGGAAGCGTTAAAACAAACCTTTTAACAAATAATCGGTAGTTGAAAAAAATAATGAAGACGATTAAGCTTTCAATATCAATAATTTTATAAGCCTGCACATGAATTTACCTAATTTACTCACTGCTGCCCGAATTTTATCTATCCCGATATTTATTATTATTTATTACCTACCTTTTGAACATGCCCATTTACTGGCAACCATCATTTATGGCCTTGCGTGCATCACTGACATACTCGATGGTTATTTAGCACGCCATTTAAAACTCACCACGCCACTCGGTGCATTTTTAGATCCTGTTGCAGACAAGCTTCTGGTCATTGTACCGATTATTGTTGTTATGGGGCATGGAACCTTAGCTTATATCACCCTGCCTTCTATCATTATCGTTGGTCGCGAATTAACGATTTCAGCCTTACGTGAATGGATGGCTGAAATTGGAAAACGCTCAAGTGTTGCAGTTAACATGTATGGAAAATTGAAAACAGCACTACAAATGATTGCTGTTGGGGCACTTATTTTTACTCGCATGGATTCAGCACTCTGGGTGGTTATCACAACATATCTGCTGTATTACACTTCAGCCGTACTGACACTGTTATCGATGGTCATTTATTTTAAAGCCGCTTGGCCACAGATTTATAATCCTCGACTAGATTAATACTTGACATATTTTATAATGCCAATAGAATACAACCCTCAGTGCGGGAATAGCTCAGTTGGTAGAGCACAACCTTGCCAAGGTTGGGGTCGCGAGTTCGAGCCTCGTTTCCCGCTCCACTCTTAATCGGCTGAGTGGCAGAGTGGTCATGCAGAGGACTGCAAATCCTTGTACGTCGGTTCGATTCCGGCCTCAGCCTCCACACTTGTTGTTGCCCGGGTGGCGAAATTGGTAGACGCAAGGGACTTAAAATCCCTCGGGACTTATCCTCCCGTGCCGGTTCGACCCCGGCCCCGGGCACCATATCCAATAGAATCAGAAAAACTTGATCAAAGCTCACCTCGATTATCTACCGGAAAAAAGCCGTCAATAACTATCGATCGCTTACTCATGTAATAATCCAAAACTTGTTGTGCTTGCCTCACCGATAAAGGCTTGCTCATCACTCCATCCATTTTAGCATCACCACAAAATCGTTGAATATCGATAGTTGCATGGGCAGATAGAGCGATAATCGGTGTATGCTCTTTGTTTTGTTCTTTTTTCTATTGCCCTTAAACATCGAGCGACATCATAGCCTCCCATATCAGGCAAACCAATATCCATATAAATCACTGTATATTTTTTTGTCGAAAATAATTCCAACGCTTCTTGTCCTGTACTAGCAATATCAACATGAGCGCCTACAGACTTAAGAATAGTATGAGTCATTTCTTGAATCATAGGATGGTCTTCAACCAATAAAATTATTGGAGCATTCTCTTCGAGGACAACGCTAGCAGAAACGATACCCTGAGAAAAGGTCGCCGCCCTTTTTCTCGAACGAGGTTTTTTGATGCGTTCTGGAAAATGGATAATTTCATCTTGATTCTTTTTAAGAACTTTTAAGGGTAGCGTTACTGTGAAACAACTGCCTTTTTCAAGAGTACTTTCAACTTTAATCCTTCCGTTCATCGCTTTAACATATTGATCAACAATATATAATCCTATGCCATGACCCTTTTGACCTTCAGAATATGAAGGCGCTAAACGTTCTAACTTATCGAAAATGATTTGATGCTTTTCTTCTGGAATACCAATACCTGTATCTCTCACAAGAATATTTACAAGGACATGGTCCTTATCGATTTGTTCCTGCATCTTTACGGTCAAATTCACCGAACCTTGCTGGGTAAATTTAATCGCATTTCCGACTAAATTTAAGATGACCCGGTAAATACTTATTTGGTTGCCGAACAAAACAGAAGGCAGTTTCTTATCAACATTGACTGAAAGAAGAAGATGTTTCTCTGTTGCTGAAGGTGTGAATAATACATAAATAGCATTCGCGATTTTTTTCAGAGAAAAAGGCTGGCTAATTTCCTGCAAGGTTGCCATATCCATTTTAGATAGCTCAATGCAACCTTCAAAAAAACGACATCAACTCCTTTCCAGACTCATGCAGATCACCCAGAAGCTTTTTATCGTCTTTGTTTTTTGCACGGGATGCAAGGAGTTCCGTAATCCCAATCATCCCGCTTAAAGGAGTCTTTACATCATGCGTCATGCTGGCCAAAAATTCTGTTTTCACCTTATTTGCTGCTTCAGCCATCTCTTTGGCTTTAATGGCCGCTTCTTCTGCACGCTTTCGATCAGTAATGTCGATAGAAACGCCTAACATACCAACAACATTTCCTTGATCATCATGCAACGGTTGTTTTTTCGTGAAATAGACAGCAGGATGACCATTCGCGTCAAAAGCGTTTTCCTCAAGAGCGATTTCTTTATCATACTGCATCACTTGATGATCGATTTGATGAATAAAATCCGCGACTACTTTGTCTGGAGTGAGGTCGTATATGGTTGCGCCAATAACCTCATCAGGAGAGTTTTTTTTCAAAATTCGCGCTAGATTAAGATTACAACCCAAATAAACATGATCAAGCCCCATCCAATAAACAGTTCCCGGCATGTAAGAAATAATTTCTTTGAAGCTAATTTTACTTGACACCTCAGCACCTATAAAAATAATAAGTTTTTACACATAACATCCGCTTAGTTTCATACATAACGACAAAATCAAAAAACCAAGAAACGAACAGATGGTACATCATCCGAAACAAACAGTCCATTTTTAGATCTTTTGCCTTTTTTATTTCCCATGATATTGATATAATTGGTTTTGTTCGGCTACGTTCTATTCAACGGCAAGGCGAGTGTTTCAGAACTTTTATTAATTTTCGAGTTCTGCTTCAATACACTATTATTTTATCTGGAGGTGGTCTTTATGCTGGGTTCTTTATTGTCGATTCAAAACGCTGACAGTATGCAAGAAAAAAACGTATGCATAGTACCTATAAGTCATAGCAACAATTATTTGTCTAAAGAAGATTTAGCACTTTTTATTGCTGGGTTAAATCATGCCAGTGAAGGTTACATCATCGAGATACCTTCCGACATTGAAAGCCACAAACACGACATTGACAACTGCATCTACTTAACTATTGTGAATGATCACCTATATTGTAAAACACATTTAACCCCCAATCACAACTGGGTTGTTTTAGAAGGACCCTTCTTTGACAAAGGCAATATTTTCTACCAGAAGATACTAACAAAAAATGTCAGCACAATAGATGAAAATGATCGACAAAACTTATTTCAAGTTCTGGAACAAAAAAACTACATTTATCAAAAATACGACCATGTCGCATTCGTTCTGACGGGGGAACTCGCAAGATTTACACGCGCAATACACAGTCCTTTGAGCCCTATCGATCGAAGAGACCCTACGGTAATAGAGGATTCATCAGCAATAGACAATCAATGGAAAGAAGCGCATGAAACCATAATCAATCGACTTACGATCCCTTTTTCGTTCTCTACTTGGGACATGTGGACAAAAAATGATCAACTATCCCAGCCTCTAGAAAGAATAAAAGAAAAATACCTCGCTGGCTCTCATCAAAATTTATTAATGAATCCTGAGACTGAAATAGACAGCATAAATAGCGATACGTCGGATGAATTTGATCAAAGCGATAGTATTTTTGCTGCAGCCATTGATGAAAGACTACGGCAAGTTAGCAACGGAATTGGGAGAAAAAACAAGTATGATCCTTCAAAGGGTAGCATACGAAGATTTAATCTTGAGAATACTATAGGAATGGCAAAAAAGTATATTTTTGAAGAGCTAGCTCTTATTTCATTATGGGCAAATCCAGGCTTATTATCAGAATCGGGCCTCAGGGTGACTATGCTTTACCCTTTTGAAGGCGAGCCGACGGAAATACGTACAGCCGCTACGCTATTGCGGACATCATAGGGGAAGTCACCGGGAGAAAGGCGCTCAGGGTTCACCTCCCGGCAGGCACGGTAAAGGCCGCAGCCGGCATGCTGGAATTCCTGTACCGGTGGTCCGATAAATACCCGGTGCTG
>JAJOJD010000039.1 GCA_021208965.1 Gammaproteobacteria bacterium | reverse complement strand
GATATTAATCGGAAAATGGCGTATTATTTGACACGGAAAGTACCCTTGCATGATCAGTCAGGACAAGTTACTGGAATGTTAGGGATTTCTATTGATATTACTGAAAGAAAACTGGCAGAACAAGCAGCCTTAGAGGCGAAAAAACAAGCTGAGAGAGCTCAATATCTAGCCGAAGCAGCGAATCGTACAAAAACAGAATTTTTAGCAAACATGAGCCATGATATAAAATCTCCGATGTCAGGGATTGTAAATTTTGCTCAATTAATGGCAGATCATGAAGAATGGCGAACCCCTGAAAAAGCTCGGCAGATCTGTTCGAGTGCGGAAAAGGTATTGAATTTTTTTAATAGTTGTTTGGAGCTTTCTAAATTAGAAACAAGTGAGCTGCATTCTTCCCCTGAACCATTTTCGTTGATTGTTCTACTGAATGAAATTCATACGATGTTTATCCCTCGTGCTCAAAGTAAATCTCTTGACTTTTATCTGTTTTTTGAAACTAATCTCCCTCATTTTTTTGTTGGACATAGAGGGGGGTTATATCGCGTTATTTTAAATTTAGTGGGTAATGCAGTTAAATTCACACACAAGGGGGAGGTGAATATTCGTGTTTTTATTGCTGAATATTTGCAAAATCAAGAATTCATTATTGGTATTGAGATTAAAGATACGGGACCAGGAATCCCTCCTGATCAACATGATCGCATCTTTGAGAAATTACAGCGGTTAACACCGTCCTATGAAGGAAAAGTAGAAGGTAATGGGATTGGACTTTATATCGTTAAGGAATATCTTGCGTATATGCAAGCAAGGATTACTGTTCAAAGTCAAATTGATCACGGTAGTGTATTTACTGTTTTTGTTCCGTTGTTATTAGCGTCAGAATCAGACTTATCTGAAAACGAACGTTGTCAGCATGTGTCTTCTCTACTTGTTGCACCACCTAAAGAAAACGTAGAAAAGCCGCTATTTCATTCGCAGTCTAATTTACAGCAAACGCTGCTATCACAGAAAGCTCCATTAGTGTTGTTGGTTGAAGATGACAGTATGATACAAATGGCAACGTGTGTGATCTTAAATAAATCAGGGTTTCGTGTTGATGTTGCCAGTACTGGTGAGCAAGCGATTCAACTGTTTGATCCAAATAAATATGCGTATATTTATTTGGATCTGGGTTTACCGGACATGACGGGATATGAAATTTGTCATAGGATTCGTCAAAGAGAGCAAGCGTTGAATTCAACGGTTAACACTCCAATTATTGCCTTAACAGCGCACGCTGCGGTGGATGTTGAATCTTTTTGCGCTAATGCTGGGATGCAAGCTGTGTTAAGTAAGCCTGTAACAGATAAAAAAATTCGTGTGACATGGGAACGTTACGGGAAAGGCAACGATGTTACGATTCCTGAATTGAGTTGCCTTGATGATTTCGTCGCAATTTTTTAAAGAGTTTTAGAGGCAGATTATATCATAAAGCCCGAGAAACAAACTCTAGTGCCGATTTTAACCAAGGGGTAAATTTTTCTGGGTTTTTGTCAATACATTCTACCAAATGTTGTATACTGATCCACGCATGGTCAATCACTTCTTCAGGGTTGGGGGATAGGGGACTGTTTCTAATGTTGCCAATAAAAACGTGATCGATTTCGTTTTCCGTTAAACCATTCTCAAAGTGTGCAATATAAGTAAAAGTGCCTACTTTTTTTAATTCGGTACTAATTCCCATCTCTTCAAATAAGCGTCGAGAAGCAGCGCGTTGTATATCTTCGCTAGGGCGAGGATGACCGCAGCAGGTATTTGTCCATAATCCACCGCAGTGGTATTTATCAGGATGCCGTTGTTGCAATAATATTTCTGGCTGCGGATTAAAACGATAAATAAAAACAGAAAACGCGCGATGACGTTGTGCGCGTTCATGAGCCTTTAGTTTTTCCTGTCGTCCAATGGCCTGATCATTATCGTCGACAAGAATAACGTATTCTGACATTTTTATCTCAATCATGTAAAATGGGTACTTACTATAACTGAGTTTTTATTGATGAACAAATCGTATACCACGGATATTATTATTGTCGGCGCAGGCATTGTTGGATTAACCTTAGCGTGTCTTCTTGAAAAAAAAACGAATTATCGTGTTATCTTGGTGGATCGTGAGCAACGATTGTTACGACATCGTGTTAGCGCGATCAACACCCTCACGACTTCTCTTTGGAAAACCATTGGTATATGGAAGAATATGGATCTTAGTCCGTATGAGCATGTTCGTGTTTGGGATCATTGCGGTGCAAGTCTTGGTTTTGATGCCGAATATAGTGAAAACGAGCCCTTAGGATGGGTTGTGCAAGATCAACAGGTTCATGATGCTTTGTTATTGACCCTCCATAATAGTTCAACAGTTCGTCTATTGCTGGGTGAGGACGGCGTCGAAATTTTACAAGATACTGAGCAAGTACATCTAAAAACACAAGAAACTTTTATCCATGGAAGATATTTAATCGCTTGTGATGGCAGTTGTTCTTGGGTACGTGAACATTTGTCTTTCCCTTTAATGCAGTGGTCTTATGAACATACGGCAATAACCGCTCACGTTATCCTAGAAAAATCTCACTGCCAAACTGCATGGCAAAATTTTACTCAACATGGTCCCTTGGCGTTTCTGCCTTTGTCGGATACGCATCAGGCGTCAATTGTTTGGTCAACGTCGCCTGAATATGCCACTGCTTTATACGCTCTTGATGAGGATGCGTTTATCAAAGAGCTGCTATTTGCTTCCGAGGGTAGATTTGGAAAAATTCTTCGCATAGGTCCGCGTTATACATTTCCATTGATGATGCGGCATGTTAATCAGTATGTAAAAGATCGGGTTATTTTGTGCGGAGATGCCGCTCATACGGTTCATCCGTTGGCGGGTCAAGGGCTAAATCTTGCGATGCACGATATCGTTGAGCTATTAGACGCGTTCGTATTAATAGAAAAAAATCATCACCATCGCCGTTTTTTACGTTATTACGAACGATCGAGAAAAACTGCTAATTGGGAAATGATTGCTTTATTAGAGTGTATTAAGCGTCTTTATGAGGTGAAATGCCCAGAAACTAAAGTGCTTATCAATAAAGCCGTCGTTTGTTTAGATTCCTCTCGTGTTATTAAATCGCTAATTAAAAAGTGGATAACTACCTAAGGGGAAACAATGTGTGGACTTGTTGTTTTTTCTGATAACTCTTGCCAAGATGAATTGGGACATGCTTTTGCTAGGGCATCGAGTATAAACGATGCACAAGAGTGTGTATTGTATTTTCCGCCTAATCTCTTATAACGGCTTAAAAAAGTATCGATATACTCCGTTAACTGGGTCGGGGAATAGGAGTCTTTTATATTTTCCTTTAATTTTTGAGCATTTTCTACGCCTTTTTCCGTGTGGCGGTAGCAAGTGAAAAATCCATTTTTACCTCGAATGTGTGAATTGTCTGTATTTTTATCAGCACTCCATTTGATATACTTATCGACGGCCGCCACTAATGCAGTTTTTATGGTGTCTATGTTATTCGTATTAATGGGCGGGTTAATGCTATTAGAGCCCCTTGCATCTCGATAAAATTCCCAGTATGTGTCGTTGGTTTTAGACCCAAAAAATACAGCAATACACCCCTGATCTGATGGCTGGGTAATAGTGTTTTTATTTTTTTTAACATATTCTTGAAAATTTTTTAAAGGAAGTGCATTACAATTATTTTCATTAGGAAACTCTATGATCTGTTGAGCGTCAGCAACAATCTCTAATTTTTTATCCCTTAGAATTTTTCGTGTTGTTTCTTTGCTTGCTATCCAGTCAATATGTTCTTGGCATAAAATCCACATTTCGTTCAGGGGGATATTTTTTTTCATTTTTTATGTCGTTTAAAACATAATAAGATTCTTTTGGATATTCTTTTTGAAAAGTTTTATATAGATTGATGCGTTGCTCGGGGGTTAATAACCTAAAAATTTTAGAAAAATCTGAAGGCGACTTAATAAGAAGCAGTATTTTTTCTTTTATTTTTTTGTATATTCTATTATTAAAAGGCTCGGAAAATTGATCAATAGATGTAAAAGAAAAATCATCTTCATTCATTAGTTCTAATATTTCGCTGCATTTTTCTTTTGTAAGATTTTTAAAAATAATCCAGACATTTAAAAAATCTTGGTTAATAAAATTCGTTATTTTTTCTATTATCTGGTTTTTTCGTTCTTGAGAGAGGGGGTTTAACGAGGTTAGTTTTAAAAAAAATCGGTTAATATTTTCAGCGGTGTTTAGCTGTTTTTCCAAGTAATTTTTTTGCTCATCAGGTAAAAGAATATCGTTTAATATATTAGCGGGGATGTCAAAAATATTCGTAAGATAGTCAATATCGTTGAGTGATTCTAAAAACTCATTATTTTTTATTTTACCTAAAACGACTTCGCGTTTTTCTTGAGAGAGACATTCAAAAACTATTCCTATGTCCACGGGGCTTGTAATTAACCCTGGGATTCTATCGACCATTTTTTCAAAAACTTCGTTTTTTTGAGATTCGGATAATGAGCTAGATAAAAACGATCGAAAACCCTTTGCTGTTGTTATACCAGTAAACATGTATTCTTTTGTCATGTTGTATACGAACTCTTTTTTTTCATCTGAAAGATTGATAACTATTTCTTGAAAAGAGTTAATTATAAAGGGAGTCAGTCGTTTATTTAAAAGAATATCTTCATATTGATCTTTGGGTAAAATGGATAATAGCTTATTGATATCGCTTGCATTTTCCACAGATGCGAGCAGATTTTCTTTGATATTGTCGTATAATGCCACACTTTTTTCATCAACAAGTCTACCTGCAATTTTATTAAATTCAGTTGTCGTATTTATGAATGCGCTAATTTTAGTTGCCAAAATCTCTAATGCGTTTCTATATTCATTTATTGGAGTTTTTGCTAAAATAAGTGCTATGTAGTCTATGTTTTTGACAAGATCAGGTATATTTTTAAAAACTTCTAAAAATTGTGGAGAAGAAAGAAGCGTACATAACTGTACGAAGTCTTTCGGGTTATTGTAAATTTTTTTTTGGATATTGTTTTTAAAAAGGTTTAATACTTCAGGATATTGTTCGGCTTCCAAACTTTTTAATAAATTTAAAGCATCAGCAACGCTATAATTGGAGGATAATTCGTTTCTAAGGAAGACTGATACATCCTTTAGTTCATCTGCTGAAAGACTCTTGACTATCTGATTAAAACCAGAAAAACCCTTTTTATTTTTTTTAGCACTCTCTTCAAGTAAATTCATAAAATTATTAAATTTATTACCCAAAGTTTCTCTAAATTTTTTTCTGCTTTTTATTTGTTCTTCTGAAAAAAATGATTTGATCTATTTTCCATAGTACTAATAAAGGCATTCCATTAAACACAGCCGTGATTTTTTCAGGTTCTAAGCTCATTAATAACGCATTAATCAGGCCTTTTTTTATAAACTTAACGTATATTTCATCATTTAATGCATTTAATATCGCAGTGACGTGCTCAGCAGGAGTATGGTGAATGAACAACACTAAATTTTCGATGGTGTTTTATTCGATCGAAAATATTTTTTTTTAAGTATGTTATTGTCTTTCAGTAACTCGGTTATTTCATTAGCAGTGAAATCACGCAGCACTGTTAAGTCGTCGAAAGTATGGATCTCAAGTGACAGCTTTAGGGTAGTTAATAACGGTGGGGTGATATATATTTTATGATGGTGATCATAGCGATCCGAGGTTTCTAATGCGGATGATAATTCTTTGCGGCAATCTTCTAGGTGTTTTTTTGCTTCTGCCAATTCTCTCTGGAGGCTTGTTTGATCTAGACTAATGTTGCTTAAGATTTCTCGATTATTTTCAATGCGTTTCAGTAAATCCTTTCGATGAAGGGATATACACGTTACTACCCCCGCTCTATGCGATAAGTCTCCTCTCTGTCCAGCATTCGTGAACATTTGATTGCGAATTTCTTGAACTTTACAAGCTATCATTTTCGGCACTGGGGAGTGTTTTGGCAGAGCATTATAATAGCCAAAAAAAGAGATTAATACCGGATATATATCTTCGGCAGCTTTCTCGTGTGCTCCTATTCCGTCATGAGAGCCATATTCAGCAAATTTTTTACATAACCATTCTAATTGACCTAAAAGAGTCGATTTATTATTACGGATGAGATCGTATTGTTGTTGCGCATTATATAGAGTTTCGGAAAGGGTGCTGTGATGCCACAAACGTTCCCATGCTTTAGGACTAATAACAGCATTTTCTCGGCTGGAGTCATCATAATGGTCATAATAAGGATTAAATACTTGCGTGTTTTCGCTATCTGGATCAGGATTAAGGCATAATGCCACCGGTAATAAGTAAAAGCCGCTAGGATGCGGTACGTGTGTTTTTAATACTGTTGTCAGATTGATCTTTCTTAAGTCGGGGCAATAGCTACGATAGCTTGTCTCGGTATTCAGAACATCAGGCAACAAGAATTCAAAAGCGCTTTTTTCCCCGGTAGTAGCAGATAATTTTTCTGCTATCTTAACCAATACTTGTGTCACAGGGTGTTCAGGAAATGCAAATAATAGGGGGGTTAACGTTTTTGAAGTATTATGTAAATAGTCGGTCAGTTGAGTTACCAGAGGCCATTCGCTTCTGCAAGCTGGGTTTAGGAGAGTGCTTAAGTCGAAATGTATTTTCCGCTGATATTCTTCTAATAGCTTTTGATGAAAAGCGTTTGAGCGCTGTTTTGCTAGGGCATCAGGGGTTGTTCCTCTAAAGGATTGGGGGCTATGTGCTATATTAGACTGAAGCGCTGGCATTTCAGCCAGTAGGTATCGGCAATACTCAGCCAGTTGAGTCTCCTGGTTTGGATCAGAATAGACCGCACTGCTCATGAGATTGTGCATTTTTATTATTTCCCCATAAGATTTGAATATAATTTTTACATTTTTGCTATTAAAAAGCAAGAATCATGTTTAAAATTTTTACGGAAGAGGGCAAGTCATGTTAGGGAGATAAAGATTGTTTGTTCCAGACTTTGTTTTCTTTTGTATAACGAACCCGATAGTGCAGGCGATATCTATTTCCTTGCCAAAATTCAACTTCTATCGGTATTAATGCGTAACCTCCCCAGTGCTCGGGGCAGGGAATAGCGTCGATTGACTGAAATTGCTTTTGATAATTGTTAAACTGTGTTTCTAGGAATTCCGGTGTTGTAGGCTGGCTTTGTTTTGAAGCGTAAGCGGCGATTTGACTTTCTCGAGGGCGGCCTTGAAAGTACTTTTCAGATTCTGCGTGAGAAATTTTAATGACTTGACCGCGCAGGCGGATCTGTCTCGTCACACTAGCCCAATAAAAATTCATGGCGCCCCATGGATTTTTTGCTAAATGTTCTCCTTTCGACTGGAATAATTTGTGAAAAGACAAAGCGTTCATCTGAAAAGCTTTTTAATAGAACAACGCGCGTATCAGGAATATTGTTTTCATCCGCTGTGGCAAAAACGCAAGCTGTCGGATCTTCAATTTTTGCATGCAATACATCAAAGAACCAAGAATGAAAAACATCATAAGGATTCGATGGAAGATCATCAATTAAGAGAGGAGGGGTTGAAAATTCACGACGAATATGATCGATTTTCATACAAAATGCGGCGACTACCTTGCGATAGTCGCAACGCTCACTGATTACAACATACTATATTGTTTCATTTTTTTTCGTAAGGTTCCGCGTGAAATACCTAATAATTTAGCTGCTCTTACTTGGTTGCTGCGAACATACTTTAAAACGCGTTTCAATAGAGGCTCTTCGATTTGTTCAAGAACCAAGTTGTACAAATTTGCCACATCTGGATTATCTAAGACTCTTAAATATTGATCGACAGATTGTTCAACGTAAGACGTTAAACTCGTGGCAACTTGATTAGTTTCGACAATGTGAACATTTTCCATTGTGACATCCGCTCCAAATTTGATGTTGATCCAAGGTGCTTATATAACCACACCTACCCGTTTCTGAGTATAAACTGCACTCAGCATGTTATTAACATGTACAATTATTCATAAATTCAACAAAAAGTAAACCATGCTCAGTATAAAATTTATACTTTATTATTTGTGAGATATATCTTACAAAGATGTTTATTTAATAAACACTATGTAGTATTTTTCCGCGTTTAATTGTCATGACAACATCATACTGTTCATTTAGGATGAGAATGTCAGCCCATTTTCCAATAGCGATGCTACCTATTTTATTAAAAAGCCCTAATTGTTTTGCAGGATTGATAGACGATAAAAAAATACTTTCTTTTAAAGTGCAAATATTCTGTTGAATAAGATTTTTTACAGCGTCTTGCATCCTTAAAACACTACCCGCTAGCGTCCCGTCTTCTAATTTTGCCTGACTATTTTTTAGGTATACTTTTTGTTCGCCTAATCGGTATTCTCCATCAGGCATACATTTAGCACGCATGCTATCTGTCACCAGACAAAGTTCATGACATCCTTTTTTTTGCACAACAAAATTTAGCATATCCCATGAAACATGATGACCATCTGCAATTAATTCACACAAAATATCGTGTTGAAAAGCGCTTAAAGCAACGCCTGGATAACGATGATGTAATCCTGACATAGCATTAAATAAGTGAGTAATGTGTTTGCAGCCGCGTTTTATTGCGACCTCCGCTTCCTGAAAAGTTGCGTTGCTGTGACCGATAGCCGGGATGATGTTTAATGTCTGTAAACAGTTAATAAATTGATCAGAATTATTTAATTCTGGTGCAAATGTAAGAAGTTTAATCGCCCCATTCGCAAGAGTTTGCCATTCACGAATTAACGCGATATTGGGGTCGAGCAAATATTTTTTTTGGTGTGCACCCATTTTATCAGGAGCGATAAACGGCCCTTCAAGATGAAGACCTAAAATTTGAGCGCCATTTTCGTGGGGTGTCTGAAGGTAGGATGCAACATTTTTAATCGCTGAATAAATGTTCTCAATAGACATAGACATCGTCGTTGCTAAAAAACTCGTTGTTCCTTCACGAGCCAGCATTTGTGACATCGTATTTAATGCTTCTGGCGTTGCATCCATGACATCAACACCTGCAACACCATGAACGTGCAAATCAATATAGCCTGGAATAATCGAGTAGGATGAAGGAAAAGTAACACTATTGGAATAGTTATCATGACACGAAAAAAATGCTTCAATGCAATCTTCATGAATGGATAAAGATGCATTTTCAATGATGCCATCTTCCGTATACAGTGATGGGCCTTGGATAAATAGTGAAGTCATTAGGCGCGTCCCATGATTTTATGTTTTACCCGTAATAATGCTCCTTCGCTGGCATTATATTGACCAGGCACAAAAGTGATGTTAAGCCGTTTTTTCAGATAGGGTGCCACATATGGAGCCAAGCCCCCACATAAACATACGGGAATAGATTCGTTGCCTGCGAGTAGTGTTTTTAATACGCTTGATAATGCGAGAGCACTGTGTTCTATTAATTCGAGTGCGTAGGGGTCTTTTTGGTGCATATATTCTATCAATAATGGCGCAAATGTCGCGTATTCTGTGGCAGTTGCTTGAGTCGCCCACGCGATTAATTCTTCTATATCTTGGTGAAAAAATTTATATACTTCACGCAAAAAAGGAGAGGGTGCGCGTCGGCCATCATGGCATTCTAGAGTATAACGAATAGTCTGCAACCCAAGCCACGCACCTCCACCCGCATCATCGTATGGGAACCCCCAACCACCAACACGTTGATGTTCACCGTGTGTTATTTTGTAGCCAATGACCCCCGTGCCAATAATCAGGACGGCTCCGTCCAGACCATTATGCGCGCCAAAGCAAGCGGTAACGGCATCGGATTCTAGGACAACGGTATCAAAACGAGGGAGTCGAGCTAAAAATTCGATACATGCGTGCTCGGCTTCTGTTCCTGCTAAGCCTAAACCAATATGAAAGCGATAATCATGGTCATTTTGTTGGATGTTGGCTTGCAAAAATGCTTGTTGCAGTGCTTCTTGAATCGACGATAATGCCGTATCTACTGACAAACGAATATTTGCAGCACCAGAGTATCCCGTACCTAACAGACAGCCTTCCGCGTTACGCATGACAAGTCGCGAGCTAGTTCCACCACCATCAACACCGATGTAAATATTTTTTTTCATTTGTTGAGCATTTAACACTTGTTTTTTTGTTGATCCAATAAGATAAAGTAGTTGTCAGCGATTTGCTGTAACCAAGTTTGTATTGGTTGAGGTAATTGGGTTGCCAGTAAAGACAGTTGTTTTGCTTCTGTTGGATTTTGTGGCGTTGCTGCATTTTCACTTGCCAGTAGCAAACAGATATTACTCCCTGTTTTTAGAGAAATAATTCGTTGATGAAGCTTGATTAAGAGAGCGAAGCTTCGATAAAGGGCGTTATTATCAGGCGTCGATTCTTTTGTTAAAGTGTTATTGAATGTTGTTAAAAATGGAGAGTTTTGTTCGACTTGTGGGATATGTGTATTCGTTTGCGCTAAATTAAGTAGGGCAAGAATAGGGGAGTTAACGCTGGTAATGACATTGAGTTGTTCTGCAAGCTCCTGTAATGAATCCGCTTTTTGTAGCTGTATCGATTCAATAGCCTCTTCCCATGTATTACTATACAGTTTTAAATATTGCTGTTGTAACGATGTTAATAGATCAGCGGTGTTTTGGTTTTGACGATTGAATTTTCCTAATACATTATTGCCATTAATTGCCTCGTGTGCAACGTTTGATAAACGTTTTTGATAAATAACATCAAAGTTTTCTTTCGTATAAATTGCATTAATCGAAGAATGTTTTTTGTCTATAATCAATAGCCTATTTTTTGTATCGAAGAATTGATCGATGCGAATAACCGCATTTTTGTCTAGGCTAGAAAATAATAAAATGTATGCTAATTTGTTAGGCGCTAATTCAAAAAAGTTGTTTCGCGTTTTTTGAATAAAAGGCGAGTTTTCATCAAAAACAATCCTATTTTTTTGAATGTTTTCCAAAAAAGACAGCATCGGTACTCGGGTTCCTTTGAGTAAAAACTGAGAGTGTCGTTGAATGAATAATGGATCAACACGCCAGTCTGGGTGACTTAGCATCATATAACTACTAAACGCAATATACGCTGATTCTGGAGAATGTGCTAACTGTGTATTAACGTCGTTTTTCATTTGTTCAATGACTAAAGGTAGCCATTGGCGCGAGAGAATACGCTGATAGAGCTGTTTGAGCTGAGAATCAGTCTTAATATCACGTGTAAAAATATAGCGATCCAGCACAGAGAGTTTGTTATTTGTATGCATTTTTCGCCATAAGGTTTCTATTTTATAAAGTTCATCCGACACCTTTTTAAGCGTTAATGAGCTTGCCGTTTGTTCAGAAAAAATAAGAGAAGAGTGAATAATATTTCGTTCATTGCTAATCAGCTTGATATGTTTAGAAAAGTCTTCTGAACAGTATGTCACGATTGCCATGAACATCAGGCTGCAGAGTAATACAAAAATAGAGCGAGTGACTCTTTCTATGGTGACGAATCTATTTTTTGGTTGATAATGACAAATATTTTTTATCGGTTGAATGGTAAAAAAATTTTCTATGTTTATCGCCTGCATGATCTATTTTTACCGATTTTTCTTTAATCATGGGGGTTTCAAGCCATTCTCTGTATTGGCGACAGGAAATCAAATATAGCCGCCTTGGATGCAGGTAACGACTGCTGGTTAATTTTTGCAAAAATTCCGGCAGAGTTTTTTTTATTCTGTCTTTTATCGTTTCGACTAATAGTGGAAAAGATTTAATTAAGTGAAGTTTTTCAACACGTATTTCATGATGTATATTCCAGAGGAGTCGGCTATTGAGCGTTTTAATTAATTCATCAAATTCTGTCGAAAAATATTCTTCCGTGCTGTCGTCTAAACTCAACCCCCAAGCTTGCTCTAAAAATTCTTGTGTTTCATGCTGAAAAAATTCGACAAAACCAGGAATAAGATCAGTTTTTGTAAAAAAAATATCAACGTCGATAGCCGATTTCAACTGACTGACTAAAGTCATGATCCCCGTAGAGATTTGGGTTAATCGTGTTTTATTTGATGCTTGAGTTCGCGTCAAAAAGTCCTGTAAATCAATACAAATAGCCGTTTGTGTTAGCGGAAGATAGGCCGCGTATTTTTTTAAGGATACCCCCAGTATTCGCCATAAACGTTGAGAGAAATCACCATCGTTAAATAAGAAAAATTCTTTTGATACATCTAAAAAAAAAGTTTTTTGATGCAAATAAATATGAAATGCCTGCGTATTGATTTTTAGAGGAGATGCGTTTTCCGTAATTGGAAATAAACGCTGCATATGATCGGAACAAAAACTGGATTTTCCAGATTCTGGTTGACCGATAACAAGGATGCAATGATATGCTTGGTGTTTTTGTTGCTCTATGATTAAATGACGGATAGCCGCACGACATTCTCGTTTAAGATGCAAAAATTTTTCTAGGTCATGTCGGTTAGCGTGTTTTTTTTTTAGCAAACGGATCATTGATATATCTCTAAAGTGTCACGTGTGAGCGTAAATGTTTCATGAAATAAAATGCCTGTAAACAATAGCAATATAAAAAAAATCAGTAATGTGATGGTATAAAATTGACGCCGTGAATATTTTTTCGTTATTTTTTCCGTGTATTCTACAGGTTCAGAAAGAGAATTTTGAGTAGATAAATAGTGACGATGATTGCCTCTTGTCGCATTAATAATATGATATGTATTATCCGCGACTAGTGACCACTGCTGTAAGCCAAATGGTGAATGACGATGCTGCCCCTTATAACCAAAGCGCATACATAAATAAATGAGTTCTAATAAATCAATATATTTTTCAGGCTGCTTGCCAATACGCTCAAGTATGATATAAAATTTTTCTTGCTCAAGTTGACTTTGATGGAATTTTTGTAAATATTGTATATCATGATGCGCCATACAGCGCAAAATATCGTCAACAGTCGCACAAACAATATAATGTGCCGCCAATGTCATATCAGAAGAATAGTCTAATCCTTGATAGCGTTTTTGTAAGGTTTCGAGATAATCCGCGATATTTTTTTTGGTGTCTGCATGTAAGGGAGACTGAATTAAATGATGTAAATAAAAAAAATAACGCAGCGGTATGGTCAACCAGCTGATTGAGCCCGGATTGTGGTGCGTGGCATGTCGAGATAGCCATTTTTTTGCCAATGAGACAATGATTGAGCCGTCGTTAACGGCGGTATTATGTGTTTTTTTAACTCAGTTGAAGCGTCCATGGATAAACTCAGAAGCACGTTTCTCAATAATGTGTGCTATTATCCTAGAATCATCACTTAAAAGCTATACAGAATAAAAAAATCAAAAATGACCCTGAAAGGGTTGAGAATTTACTTCCTTTCCTTTAAATTCAGAAGCTCTTTGGAGAGATGGCCGAGTGGTTTAAGGCGCACCCCTGGAAAGGGTGTATACGTGAGAACGTATCGAGGGTTCGAATCCCTCTTTCTCCGCCAGTTTGAATGGCTCGAACTTTTTGAGCGTCATTAGATAAAATATACTGAGTATAATGATACTATGAAATAATTGGGCTATCTTTATCCGACGCCCACGTAAATCTTTTACTTTTCTTTCAACACTATTATAATTGACGCCTTTAATCATACTAAGGTTTATGCTCATGATCGTTGCTCCCAAAATTCGTGGTTTTATTTGTACAACAGCACATCCTATGGGTTGCGCGGCTAATGTCATGGAACAAATTGAGTATGTTAAGAAACAGCCTCATGTCTCTGGGCCTAAAAAAGTGTTAATTATTGGCGCATCGACAGGCTACGGTTTGGCTAGCCGAATTACGGCGACATTTGGATCAGGTGCTGACACCATTGGCGTTTCCTTTGAAAAGCCAGCCGATGAAAAACGTACGGCTTCTGCAGGTTGGTATAATACAGCTGCGTTTGAATCCGTCGCCCATGCGCATAGTTACTATGCAAAAAGTATTAATGGCGATGCCTTTTCTGATCTGATCAAAGAGCAAACAATCGACCTTATTAAAAAAGACTGGCAAGGGAAAGTCGATTTGGTTATTTATAGTTTAGCCTCTCCACGCCGTATCCATCCACGAACGGGCCAAGTTTTTAATTCGACCTTAAAACCGATTGGAGACACTTATATCAATAAAACGGTTGATGTGATGAATGGTATCGTTCATGAAGTTAGTATTCCTCCAGCGTCTACAGAAGATATTGAACAAACAATTCAGGTGATGGGAGGTGAAGATTTACAGTATTGGGTCGATGCCTTATTGAACGAAGGTTTGTTAGCAAACGGGGCTAAGGTGATTGCGTACTCGTATATTGGCCCAGAAATCACCTACCCTGTGTATCGTGCGGGAACGATTGGCGCGGCTAAGGAAGATTTAGAAAAAGTCACGCGTGATTTAAATACCCGTTTACAAAAAATCCAGGGCAACGCTTATATCTCTGTCAACAAAGCCTTAGTCACTCAAGCCAGCTCGGCTATTCCAGTGGTTCCACTGTATATATCATTATTGTATAAAATCATGAAACGAGAAGGTAATCATGAAGGTTGTATAGAACAGATGTATCGTTTGTTTCATGATCGGTTATATTCTCCTTCCCTCTCCTTAGATAATGAACATCGCATTCGTCTTGATGATTGGGAATTATCTGAAAAAATTCAACAAGAAATTAAAACAACATGGATGACCATAACAACAGAAAATTTAGCAATAGAAACTGATATTGCGGGTTATCGCGAGGAGTTTCAACGCTTATTTGGGTTTGGTCTTTCAGGGGTTGATTACTCAGCGGATGTCAACGTTGCTGTACCTATTCCGTCCATTGATAATGTTTAAGGTCATTGTGTATGCATCATTTATTATCAAAAAAAGTCACGTCTATTGAACCTTCTGCCACTTTAGCCGTTGCAGCAAAAGCTGCCGCTCTAAAAGCAAAAGGCGAGAATATTCTGGCATTGAATTTAGGTGAACCAGATTTTGATACGCCTACCCCTATTAAAGCAGCCGCTGTTGCCGCCCTAAATGCCGGAAAGACGAAATATACCTTAGTCGAGGGTACCGTAGAGCTCCGAAAAGCGATTATTGAAAAATTTAAACGTGAAAATGATCTAGCGTATGAGCTTAATCAAATTATTGTTTCTAATGGGGCAAAACATAGCATTTATAATGCATTAATAGCCTTAGTTAATTCCGGAGATGAAGTGATTATTCCTGCGCCCTATTGGGTCTCTTATCCCGATATGGTCAAATTAGCCGGTGGAGTTCCAGTGATTATTCCAACGACTATCGATAACCATTTTAAAATTACACCGGATCAATTAGAACAAGCGATCACCCCAAAAACAAAGTTGGTTTTTTTTAATAGCCCTTCTAATCCGTCAGGAAAAATTTATTCTGAGCAAGAATATCAGGCTTTAGGTAAAATATTGCTCAAATATCCCAATGTTTTGATCTTAACGGATGATATTTATGAGCATATTCTATGGGGAGAAAATGTATTTTCGAATATCGTGATGGCGGTTCCTGCCTTAAAACATCGTACGATAGTGATTAATGGTTTATCAAAAGTATATGCCATGACCGGTTGGCGCATGGGCTATGCCGCATGTGATCCCGTGATTGCTGAAGCGATGATAACACTTCAAAGCCAATCAACATCCTGCCCTTGTTCTATCTCGCAAGCTGCTTCTGTCACGGCCCTTTCTTCTGAGATGACGCAGTTTATAAAACCTATGGTCACGGCATTCCATCAACGCCATGATTTTCTTTACAATGAAATGTCACGAATATCTGGACTCAATATTGTTCCCAGCGAAGGTACTTTTTATACCTTACCCGATGTTAGTGAGATTATCGAACGCATGGGTCTACAGGATGATGTCGTATTCGCTGAAAAATTAATTGAGAGTACAGGTATTGTGATTACCCCAGGGACCCCTTTTGGCGCAAGAGGCTGTATCCGTTTTTCTTTTGCATCCAGTCTGGACGTTTTGCAAGAAACGATGCGCCGTTTTAAGCAGTTTGTTAATTGCTAACAGTAATCGTTGTACCAGAATCTCCTGCAATAATCGCATTGAGTTTATCAAGATGACCGATGATAGAAGATTTTCCGCTCGCTTTTGTAAATTGGCAAGCGGCCTCAACTTTTGGCCCCATGGATCCTGTTTCAAATATATGTTCCTGTAAGTCCATGATGGAGAGTTTTGTGATCAACTGTTGATTAGGGGTGTGCCAGCCTTCATAGACACCATCAACATCGGTCAAAATAATAAATTCGTCTGCGTCAATCGCCAAAGCTAAACATGCGGCGCTAAGATCTTTATCCACAACGGCTTCAACACCATGCAGCTTGCCATCGATATCAACACAAGGAATTCCTCCTCCACCCGCAGCAATAACAAGATGTCCAGACTCTATTAACGCGTTGACTGCGGATAGTTCAATAATGCGTTTTGGTTTTGGTGATGGAACAACACGGCGAAATTGTTCCCCTCGTTGAATAAACTGCCATGATGTTGTTTTTTCTAAGTGGTTTTTTTCATCGATAGAATAAAAAGGACCAATCGGTTTAGACGGTGATTCGAACGCCGTGTCATTCCCATCTATTTCAACTTGAGTCAGTAGAGATACCGCAGAGGTACCCGTATTCATGAATGCTTGTTGCAACATGTAACCAATCATTCCTTGACTTTCTGCATCTAATACATCAAAGGGATAAGGTGCTGTTTCTTTATAAGATGCAGATTGTAATGCTAACAATCCAACTTGCGGACCATTACCATGAACTATCACAATATTGTGTTTTTTTGCTAAAGGAGCAATACATTCCGCTGCTTTTTCACAACGATATTTCAAGATATCCGCTTCTAAAGGTTCGCCTTTTTGCAGTAAAGCGTTACCACCAATCGCTATAACAATACGCATAGGTTTTTACTCTCGATGAACAGGACAAGACATACAACGAGAACCACCTCGACCACGACCGAGTTCTGAACCCGGAATGGTCAGAACGTCAATATTTTCACGGCGCAATGTGGCTAACGCGTTAGTGTTGCATTCATACGCAATGACGACACCTGGTTTTATTGCCAGAAGATTGCTCGAATCCGTCCATTGTTCTCTCTCGCGTGCAAATTGATCTCCACCTGGATGTATAAGATTCAAGCGAGACAGATTGAGTGCACGAGCAATGCAATCGAATATATTTTTCACCTCTTGAATAACGAGTTCATCATCACTATCACCGGCTGTTATTTGCCAACCATGAATTTCTTCTTCACAGGGAAACGCAACACAAAACGTATCATTGTTTACCATCGTCATGAGCGTATCTAAGTGCATATAGGCTCGTTTCTTCGGTAATGCAATCGCAATCACTTTCGTAGTTGCATTGTATTGAAATAAGCGCTTAGCTAGCAACTCTACGGCTTGAGGCTGAGTGCGCTCTCCTAATCCAATTAACACACAATCAGGGCTTATGACGAGGACATCGCCTCCTTCAATACTCGGTAGCTGAATATCTGAATCCACACTATTGTACCAATAGTTCACGCCTTTAAAACGGGGATGATAGCGATAAATGGTTGCCATATTGACGGCTTCAGGACGTCTCGCCCCAAAAGCCATTGAATTAATCGACACACCGTCTCCTAACCAAAACGAACTATCGCGCATGAATAAGTGATTCGGCAACGGTGGAAAAATAAAATCGGTAGGATCAGCTCTTCGAGAACATAATCCTAAAGAAAAGCCACCTAAGTCGCTATATGTCATGCCCTTTAACAACAAAGAAACTAGTTCTTTTTCTGATAAATGGTCTAAGTATTGTCGTAGCAACTCTCCTTCTTTCATATGAGCAAATGAGCGAGCAATATGTTGCTGAATAAAATATTGCTTAGCCTCTGGCAACATGAGAGACTCTTTTAATAACTCTTCAATCAGTAACACTTCCACGCCATGATCGCGAAGGGTCTGTGCAAATATGTCATGTTCCTTCCCTGCTTTTTCTGGCCATAATACATCATCAAATAAATAATCATGGCAGTTACTCGGTGTTAAACGCGAAATAGATTCTACGGGTTTATGTAAAATCACCGTTTTTAGTGGCGCTATTTCTGAATAAATAGTCATTTATCTTCGTCCTATCGTGGCAACCATAACGGCTTTTATGGTATGCAGTCGATTTTCTGCTTGATCAAAAACCACCGAATGACGGCTTCGAAAGGCTTCATTAGTCACTTCTAACTCCTCCAGACCAAATTTTTCAGCAATCTCTTGCCCTACTTTGGTATTGGTATCATGATAAGCAGGCAAACAGTGCATAAATATGACATCTGGATTCTGCGTTTTAGTGAGCATCGATAAGGTCACTTGGTAGGGTGATAGCTGTCGAATGCGTTCATTCATTTGCGCTTCTTCTCCCATTGAGAACCAAACATCCGTATAAATCACATCCGCATTTTGTACCGCGTCATCAATATTTTCACTGTATTCAAGAACGGCACCGGCTTCTTTTGCTGTCGCAGACAAACGTTCAATAAATAGTGGATCCGGCCATAGCGCTTTTGGGGCTAATCCCATAAAATGCATTCCCATTTTTGCGGCACCGATAAGCAAAGAACGCCCCATGTTATTTCGCGCGTCTCCAACATACACGAGCTTAATTTTATTTAATGGTTTAGCAATATGCTCTTGTATTGTTAAAAGGTCAGCTAAAATTTGTGTCGGATGATATTCATCTGTCAATCCATTCCAGACGGGGATGCCAGCATGTTTTGCTAGCAGCTCAACATCACGATGCGCATAGCCACGATATTGAATGCCATCATACATACGACCCAATACTTTTGCCGTATCTTCCAAGGATTCTTTTTTTCCCATGTGACTATTTTCTAAAAAAGTGACATTACCACCTTCATCATGCGCTGCCACTTCAAACGCACAACGTGTGCGGGTTGATGGCTTATCAAACAGTAATGCGATGCTTTTCGATCTCAATAAGTCACCCACTTGCCCACTACGTTTTTTAGCTTTTAAATCAGCAGATAACTCGAGTAAATAACGAATCTCTAGCGGAGAAAAATCAAGCAATGTTAAAAGATGTCTCCCTTGTAAATTAATGGACATGTTTCTTTCCCCTTTTGACAATAATCGGTACATAAAGTAATGCGCTACTTAAGAGTAATACCGTTCCGTAAGCAATGACTTCTTGCCCAGAACCGATAATCGCCCAAATGACGTAAATACTCGCGAGTAAGGTTGCTAATAACTTAATCATGGTGACAAAAGTTAAGCGTTGTCTGCGTTGTCGAATCCAAAAAGCCATCGTCGTATAAAAATACGGTACTAATGCCGCAAATACCGCAATCAAAATAATATATTCAAATTGCTGAGTTAATGAATTGGATACGGTAAATAATAATAAAAGTGTAATTAAGCAGGATGTCATCACAACGGCAAAGACGGGAATGCCTGCTTTGTTGCAACGAGAAAAACGGGCAGGAAATACATGGTCATCAGCAGCCGCTTTAGCAATTTGTCCCTGCAATAAAATCCAGCCATTTAAACATCCCACACAGGAAATAATTGCACCGACAGCAACAATACGCTCACCCCAAGGACCAACCATCATTTTTGCTGCAAGAGCAAATGGTGCTTCACTACTTTGTAAATCAGCCAAAGGAATAATTCCCATAATCGCGGCAGAACTTAAAATATAGGCGATAGCCGCAATCCCTGTCCCAAGCAAGGTTGCCAAAGGAATAGTGCGTTGAGGATTTTTGACCGAACCCGCCGGCACGGTCGCAGACTCTAGCCCAATAAACGACCAAAAGGTGAGTGCCGCGGCTTGATTAATAGCGGATAGATGGGATTGGTGAGGGTGTGTCACATTAACGGCGTCGGTAAAATATGCCGGATGAATATAATGCCAACCAATAATGCCAACAAATAAAATAGGGATCAATTTTAATATGGTTGTCCATAATTGAAAAAAGCCGACATAGCTCATATTTGTTATATTGAGTAACGTTAATGTCCACAATAATCCAATCGTTGTTAAACATCCTGGCCAAGGTTCAGCAAGAACAGGAATAAAAACGGATAAGTAGGCAACACCGGCTAATGCAATAGCCGCATTACCAACCCATGCGGTTATCCAATAACAATAAGCGGTTTGGAATCCTAAAAATTCCCCTAACTCTGCAGAAACGTAAGCATACGGCCCGCCAACTTTAGGCGATATAAGACTGAAATTCGCAAAGATAAATGCAAGCAATAAAGCACCGCAACCCGTTAACAACCAAGAAATTAAACTAATACTACCAATTTGAGCTAAGCTCAGCTGGTAATAAAAAAATGCCTGAGCCAATCATGTTCCCAGTCACAAGGGCGGTTAATGCAAAAACACCTAATTTATTTTCATACTATCTTCCTTTATGAGGCACGAAACATACAGAGATCATTCCAACTCTTTTAAAATGGCATCAATTTTATCGGGTGTCAATCGTTCATGGTAATCACGATTAATTTCACATACGGGCGCAGAAACACAAGCAGCCAAACACTCAACAGAACGCAACGTGAATTTCCCGTCTGCAGTGGTTTGCCCTACCCGAATACCTAAACGTTTTTCAATATATTCAACCATTTCTTCTGCGCCAGATAATAGACAAGAAATATTAGTACAAATATTGATTTTATAACGTCCTACTTCTTTTAGATCAAACATACTATAAAAACTAGCCACTTCATAAACAGCAATATTGGGCATCTCAAGATATTCCGCGACAGCGTCCAACAGTTCACGCGATATCCACCCGTGATAGTTCTGTACGGTATGTAATGCTGAAATGACAGCAGATTGTTTTTGGTTCGGAGGATATTTTTCCAGCCATCGATCAATTTCAGTACAAATTTCAGTAGACAATAGACTCATCGATCAATTTCTCCAAACACAATATCTTGACTAGACAGAATAGCCACAACATCCGCTAACATATGCCCTCGGGACATTTCATCTAAAGCCGCAAGATGTGAAAAACCCGCCGCACGAATTTTTAAGCGATACGGCTTATTTGCCCCATCTGAGACTAAATAGATTCCAAATTCACCCTTAGGATGCTCAATAGCGGCATAACATTCGCCTGCAGGAACACAAAATCCTTCGGTAAATAACTTAAAGTGATGAATGAGGGACTCCATATTACTTTTCATGCTGAGTCGTGACGGGGGTGTTATTTTATGATTTTCCGCAATCACTGGCCCAGGATTTTCTCGCAACCATGCGATACACTGTTGAATAAGCTGGTTGGACTGGCGCATTTCTTCGACGCGAACAAGGTAACGATCATAGCAGTCCCCATTCGAACCGATAGGAATATCAAAGGTTAATTTTTCATAGACTTCATAGGGCTGTTTTTTTCGCAAGTCCCAAGCAACACCCGAACCTCTCAACATTGGACCGGTAAATCCTAGCTGAATAGCACGCTCAGGTGAGACAATACCAATACCAACAGTACGTTGTTTCCAAATACGATTATCGGTGAGCAACGTTTCATATTCATCAATACGAGAGGGGAAGCGTTGGGTAAAATCATCAATAAAATCGAGAAGTGAACCGTGACGCGCTTGGTTCATTTGGTCGATATCAGCGGCATGACGTACGGGCGATTGATATTTCGGCATGACATGAGGGAGGTCCCGATAAACTCCTCCAGGTCGGTAATAACTCGCATGCATACGCGCCCCAGAAACAGCTTCATAGCAATCTAGCAAGTCTTCACGTTCACGAAAAGTATATAAAAACATGCTCATCGCGCCTAAATCCAAACCGTGTGCGCCTAGCCAAAGCAAATGGTTGAGGATTCGTGTTATTTCATCAAACATAACGCGAATATATTGTGCACGTTCAGGGACATCAACACCCAGCATTTTTTCAATGGCTAAAACGTAAGCATGTTCATTGCACATCATGGAAACATAATCTAACCTATCCATGTAACCAATGCTTTGATTAAAGGGTTTGGTTTCAGCCAATTTTTCAGTTGCACGATGCAGTAAACCGATATGCGGGTCAGCTTTTTTAACTACCTCGCCATCTAATTCTAAAATTAAACGTAATACGCCATGCGCTGCCGGGTGTTGTGGGCCAAAATTTAAAATATAATCTTTCGTTTCAGTCATTATTTTTTACCATTATCAGTCGAATTATCATTGCGAATGACTTTAGGGACAAGGACACGTGGCTCAATGCTCACAGGTTCATAGATAACTCGACCTTGTTCAGCGTCATAACGGGCTTCAACATAACCACTCACTGGAAAATCCTTTCGAAAAGGATGACCTACAAACTCATAATCCGTTAAAATACGTCGTAAATCAGGGTGTCCAATAAAGTTGACGCCAAATAAATCAAACGCTTCACGTTCAAACCAATTGGCAGACGGCCAAATATCGGTGACGGAAGAAATGTCTAAGTGATTTTCTTCAAGGAAAACTTTTATCCGTAACCGCTGATTTTTTTCAAGGATAATAAATGGTAGACAACTGAAAATCGAGGAGAATAATGGCTAATTTCATCGATAGAAGAAACCCCTCGGTCAAAACCTTGAGAGCTTGCGGCTTCTGTTTGCCATTCGGTTTTTCCATAATGTAAGTAGTCGACAACCGTGACGTCGATCAGTTGTTCAAACGCTAAATCAACAGAATCGCGTAATTTTAAACACAATATTTTTAATTCAGTGGGGGCAACCATTAACGTCACTTCGTCATAAAATTCATGATGTTCGCTAAATAATCCTGTGCATGCCTTGTATAAACTATCGAGTAAGATTTTATTTGCTGTCTTCATTATTTTTTCGTGATATTTTATTTTTGCGTTTAATTTTATTTTGTAACTGCATCACTCCGTACATTAATGCCTCGGCTGTTGGCGGGCAACCGGGCACATAAATATCAACTGGCACTATACGATCACAACCCCGTACCACCGAGTATGAGTAATGATAATAGCCACCACCATTAGCACAAGAGCCCATCGAAATCACCCATTTCGGGTCTGCCATCTGGTCATAAACTTGCCGTAAAGCAGGAGCCATTTTATTACACAATGTCCCTGCAATAATCATCACATCCGACTGTCTAGGGCTGGGACGAAAAACAACGCCTAATCGATCAAAGTCATAACGGTTTGCTCCGGCTTGCATCATTTCAACCGCGCAGCAGGCTAAGCCAAAGGTCATCGGCCATAAAGATCCGGTACGTGCCCAATCAAACAATTGATCAACCGTTGTAGTGATAAAACCAAGACCTCCGGTTTTTACTCCCATTCTAAGCCTCCTTTTTTCCACTCGTAAACAAATCCAACCAATAATAGCGTCAGAAAAACAGCGATAGTGATCACAGAACCCATCCCTACCTCACGAAATACAACGGCCCAAGGAACCAAAAACGCAGTTTCCAAATCAAACAAAATAAATAAAATCGCCACCAAGTAAAAACGAACATCAAATGGAACGCGGGTATCACCTTGAGGTTCAAAACCACATTCATAAGATGATAATTTCGCTTTATTTGGAGCTTTTGGGCTGACAAGCCAAGATAAGATGGGTAAAGCAACACCAATGACAAAACCAATGCCAATAAAAACAAGAACCGAAAAGTAATTTTCTACCATTATTTTCTCAATTTGGTACCGACGGCGAGACTCGAACTCGCACGAGCTAGGCTCACCACCCCCTCAAGATGGCGTGTCTACCAATTCCACCACGTCGGCATACGTTTGTTTTTTATAGCCCTTAAATTTCTGGCTTAATGCTCCCATTTCCAGGGTCGGCCAAGTGAACCTGCGTCACCGGCGCCGTCAAACCAGGGATATCGGCTTCTTCGGCAGCATCTTTTGCGCTATGAGAGGCAAAATATGTTAACGTTATGCTCGTTACAAAAAAAGCGACAGCGAAAAATCCCGTCAATTTATATAAAAAGCCTCGCGAACCACGACTACCAAAGACTGTCCCTGATGCCCCACTTCCAAAGGCAACGCCTGCAGTCGCACCCTTCCCTTGTTGTATCAACACTAATCCAATCAAACATACTGCCATAAAAACATGAAAAATTAATATAATCTGAATACCCATTTACACCCTCTTAACAGATGAAGCTGCACGTATGATATCAGTAAATGATTCTATTACAAGGGATGCTCCACCGACTAACGCACCATCAATATCTTTTTGTGCGAGCAACATTGATGCATTATCAGATTTTACGCTACCTCCATATAAAATCCGTGTGTTTTGCGCCGTATCTTGCCCAAGATGCGTTGACAATAGTGAACGAATAAAATGATGCATATCTTGCGCCATCGCCGGCGTGGCTGTTTTTCCTGTGCCAATTGCCCAAACAGGCTCGTAAGCTATCATCAACTGTTGACTGTTGACGCGTGAATCACTAATAACAGCCATGAGTTGCTGTTCAATGACGGAAAAAGCTTGCTCATGCTCACGCTCTTTAAGGGATTCACCGACACACAGAATAGGAATGATACCATGTGTTTGAGCCATGATGACTTTCTGCAAGCATTCTTGATCAGATTCATGAAATAACACACGACGCTCTGAATGACCGACAACAACATAGTCACACTGACATTCTTTTAGCATACTCCCAGATATTTCACCCGTGTATGCTCCTTCTGAAAACGTACTAATATTTTGGGCGCCGACCTTCACCAAACTATTCGACAACAGTTTTTTCATCGTTTCCACGTAAACAAAAGGAGGAAAGATCACAACATCGACATGTTGGTCATTAAAAGACGAGAACGTTGACACTACTTCTTCCACGAATATAGAAGATCCATTCATTTTCCAATTACCGGCAATCAGGGGAGTACGTTTCATAAACAAGAAATTTTCGAATAGTAATGTAGTCGATTATATCGCTCAAAAAATAATCATGTCAATTTAGAATCGAATGCTTTATTGAAGGTTAGTCTTAATGCTAAACTCATTCAATCTATAACGATCGATAGGAATTTTATCATGAATAGCCTCTACGCCATTTCACCGATTGACGGTCGTTATCATGAGAAAACTCAGCCACTGAGCGATTTTTTTTTCTGAGGCGGCATTGATTAAATATCGCTTGGTCGTCGAGATTGAATGGCTAATTTTTTTAGCGGCGCAAGGAGGAATCACTGAGATTTCCCCATTTTCTGCAGAGCAAAGATCACTACTTCGAAGTATTGTCAGTGATTGCTCCACTGAAAAAATTCAAGCGATCAAATATATTGAAACCACTACTCAACACGACATCAAAGCGATCGAATACTTTTTAAAAGATGAGATCAAGGCCTTAAATATTCCGTCAGTTTATTTAGAGTTTGTTCATTTCGGGTGTACTTCTGAAGACATTAATAATATTGCATATGCGTTAATATTAAAAAACGTTCATGAAGAAACTATTTTTCCTGCAGTTAAAAATCTATCCACCACCCTTTTAACACTTGCTCATGAATACGCGGATATTGCAATGTTATCACGAACACACGGTCAAGCGGCGACACCAACAACGTTGGGCAAAGAATTGGCGAATGTTGTGGCACGATTACAATGTCAACAATCTGTTTTGCAGAATATAAAAATAACAGCAAAGTTAAACGGTGCAACCGGCAATTTTAATGCATATGCCTTCGCCTATCCGGATGTAGATTGGCCAGATGTCAGCGAGAAATTTCTTGAACAGTTTGAATTAAAAAATAACCCGCATACGACACAAATTGAACCTCATGATTATATCGCAGAATTATCTCATGCTCATGTCAGAATCAACACGATCTTAATCGATTTTTCACGTGATATGTGGGGCTATATCAGCCTTGGCTACTTTAAGCAAATAAAGACAATCGGCCAGATTGGGTCGTCTACTATGCCGCATAAAATTAACCCCATCGACTTTGAAAACGCAGAAGGAAATCTGGGCTTGGCAAACGCGTTGTTCACGTTTTTTGCGGAAAAGCTTCCTGTTTCCCGTTGGCAACGCGACCTCAGCGACTCAACCGTACTTCGAAATCTTGGTGTTGCTTTTGCTCACACGCTGCTGGGATATCTATCATTACAAGCGGGACTGAAAAAATTGAGCGTCAACGAGGATAAAATATCGCAAGATTTAAATGCACATTGGGAAATTCTTGCAGAACCCATTCAGACGATTTTGCGTCAATATGGTATAGCTCAACCTTATGAGCAACTACAGAAGTTGACACAAGGTGAAAACATTAGTCAACACGATATGATTACTTTTATTCAGTCACTCGATATTTCGAACGACATTAAGCAAAAGCTCATGCAACTGTCACCAAACACTTACACGGGTTTAGCGGCATTATTAGCAAAAAAAATATAGAATCTGAGATGAAAAAAACGGTTACGCCTGACGAGATTGATGCTGTTCTTCCCCAAACGCAATGTGGTCTATGCAGTTATGACGGCTGCCATCCTTATGCAGAAGCAATTGCTCACCATCATGAATCATTAACATTATGCCCACCGGGAGGTGTTCGCGGTATGAAAAAATTGGGGCAGCTGATGCAGCAAGATGTTACCCCTTTTATGGATAGTATGCATTTAAAACAAAAGCCTATAATGCTTGCAAAAATTCGTGAGCATGACTGTATTGGATGCACAAAGTGTATTCAAGCTTGCCCTGTCGATGCGATTATTGGCACTGCAAAACATATGCATACAGTCATAGAAAGTGAATGTACCGGTTGTGAACTGTGTGTTAAACCCTGTCCGGTCGATTGTATTGATATGATAGAATACTGCCCTGTTGACTATACGTCTGATGAACATACAGATACATGCCATACGGCACGATCAAATTTATATCGTGAACGTTATCGTGCACGGAATAAACGTTTAGCGAAAGAAGCACAGAAAAAACAAGAGCGTTATGCCAAAATGAAAGCCGGATTATTAAAAAAAATTTCTCATGAATAAAAAAAATAGTGTCTCATATTTTTGAAATATGGCGACAAAATAATCCAAACCCTACCACAGAGCTAATTTATTCCACCCCATTCCAACTGCTGGTTTCCGTCATATTATCAGCACAAGCCACGGATATCAGCGTTAATAAAGCCACTCAACAGCTCTACGAAATTGCTCCCTCACCAGAAGCAATTATCAACCTCGGAGAGTCTGGCTTAAAATTTTATATTAAGACGATAGGTTTATATAACACCAAAGCAAAAAATATCATCAAAACCTGCCAAATATTAATTGAAAAATATCGTAGTCATGTTCCGACGTCTCGAGAAGCTTTAGAAGCGTTACCTGGCGTTGGCAGAAAAACGGCGAATGTGATTTTAAATACTGCGTTTGGTCAACCCACGATTGCGGTTGATACCCATGTGTTTCGTGTTGCTAACCGTACCGGTATCGCCTTAGGAAAAAATGTCCAAGACGTAGAAAAAAAATTACTTCAGGTCATTCCAAAAAAATTTATCAAGGA
>JAJOJD010000043.1 GCA_021208965.1 Gammaproteobacteria bacterium | reverse complement strand
AAAAAGAATATGAAAAAAAAACGTATTTCAAAACGAACCATGCCTTATATTTTATCCCTTAAAATTATCTGAAATTGACTGGCCATGACATCAGTTGAACTGGTTGAATTCTCTATATTTTCCAGGCGAGGATTTAATGCGTTTTTTTCTAGGGAAGCTAAATAATTGTCAACCACCTTAGAACTCAGCGCTTCTCCTTGAACAAAAATTCCTTTAGGGGTAACTGTAATATTTTTTAACACCAACTCTTTCGGACGAGATGTGTCAATCGCAACAAGGATATCCAACAATTTTTTCTGTTGAGATGAAATGCCAGAATACTGTTTCCATTCATCAGATAAATCAGAATAGAGATGATTTGTTGCCTCTAACTTTGCCAAGACTTCTTGTTCTCTAGTCGTTGAATGAAGCAATTGTTGATAATGATAACGACTCTTATACGCATAACAAAAAAACAATAACGCAATAATCAGCATGACAATGCTCGTGAATATAACAGAAAAAAAGATACATTGACGATTTTTGTTTTTAATACGATTTTTTTCTTCTTGCCGCCAAGGAAGAAAATTTAAATAAGAATAATCTTCGTGATCAACGCATAATTTTCTCCACTCAACATTTAACTCTAAAAAAATACTCTCTAGAGGCTGGAGAGTTTTTTTATTACATGCAAAAATCCGTAGTGATTTTTCACCGTTCAAAACTTCTAGCACGCTAAAATCAAAATAGATATCTCGTTCCAACATAGGGAAAAATCGTGCCTGCTCTAAGTAAATAAAATGCAAAATATCGTCTGCATCAAAAGATTCAGGAACAGTGACTGATGTTTGCATGAGAAATGTTATATCAAAAAAAACGCAAATGCTCGTTTTCGGCCGAATCTTGTTTTTTAATATTGTTTTAAAATCAGGTCTTTCTTCTACACTATCAAATAGTATATCATCCATCAACAACGGGTCATACAGACGCAGCGACTGGTTAGAATAATAGTAAATATGAAGGTCTAACATCAGTTTTTACAGGGCCTTGCGCCATAACGTTCCATTCGGCGTATCTTCGATAAGAATTCCCATAGAAGCTAACTGTTGCCGAAGTTGATCAGAGATATCCCACTGTTTATTTTCACGTGCTATTTTTCGTTTTTCAAGAATCTCTTCAATGACAGTGACGTTTACATGGTCGCCCTGAAAAAATTTTTCGGGCGTTAAAGTTAACAACCCTAAACTATTTGCCAAATAACGCAGCGTTGATGCTAACATTTCAGCGGAATGAAAATTAACAGATTTCGTCATATTAATATCACGCGCCAACTCAAACAAAATTGCCAACGCTTCAGGCGTATTAAAATCATCATTCATCACATGTTTAAAACGAATGATATAAGCTTCATTATATTGATCAGCAAAAGAATCAAATTCTCTCAAGGAAAGATATAGTGTCTCCAACGCACTATACGCCTGTTTTAGCATCGCTTCACTATAATTTAGCGGTTTACGATAATGACTAGACAACATAAAAAAACGTAAAACTTCTGATGAGTGTAACCGTAAAGCATCTTTTAGCGTGAAAAAATTATGCAATGACTTTGACATTTTCTCTCCGTTGATTTTCAATAAACCAACATGCATCCAAGTATTGGCAAAGCATTGATCCGTGGCAGCCTCAGATTGAGCGATTTCGTTTTCATGATGCGGAAATTTTAAATCCATACCCCCACCGTGAATGTCAAAGTGCTCCCCTAAACAATGCGATGACATTGCAGAACACTCTATATGCCAACCTGGTCGACCGTTTCCCCATGGCGATGACCACATCGGCTCATTAGGTTTTGAAAGCTTCCACAGAACAAAGTCCAACGGATCCTGTTTCTCTTCATGGTTTAAGACACGTTCCCCAACACGCAATTCATCGATATTTCGGCGAGATAATTTTCCATAATCAGAAAAACGTCGAACACTGAAACAAACATCTCCATTCGTTGCAATATAGGCATATTTTTTTACTATCAGCCTTTCAATCATGGCAATGATCTGTGGAATATGTTGGGTAGCACGTGGTTCAATATCTGGAGAAAGCAAACCCAACGCCCTTTCATCATGATGCATAAGATCAATAAAACGGTTGGCTACTGTTAAACTGTCCTGACTTAACTCATTTGCTCGTCTAATAATTTTATCATCAACATCGGTGATATTTCGAACATAGGTGACACGATAGCCTACCCAGCGCAAGTAACGCACGACCATATCAAACACTAACATAGAACGCGCATGACCAAGATGACATAAGTCATAAACGGTGATACCACAAACATATAACTTAACCAAACCTGGAGTGACAGGAATGAACGCTTCTTTTTTCCCTGTCAGCGTATTATAAATATTAATTGACATAATCACTGGCCCGAATAAATTTTTGTTTTATTGCATCAACACCTAGCAAATCAAATACTGCCCCCAATTCTGGCCCATGAGAAGCATGCGTTAGCACTGCACGCAAGGGCATAAATAAGAATTTTCCTTTTAGATGTGTCGCATTTTTTAAAGCGTCACAAAAATACTGATAACTTGGCGCCTGTTGAATTAACTCTAAACCTAGATCAAAAAAACTTTTTCCTGCAGATCGTAAAATCTCACCGACTTCCTGAGAATATTCAAGGCTATCAAAAAATAATCGCTCTGCCCAGGTTTGAATATCGATAGGGAAAAGACTATTGGGCTGTACTACAGCAAGAAACGCATCGATTTTTTTCAGTCGGGATATGTTGTAACACGGAATTCCCGACCCAATCGCGTAATTCCGAAAAAGACAAACGCATCACTGCCTCTTTTTGCCAATACAACAATTGCTGTTCATCATAATGAGCCGCTGCCTTCACAAGATGGCCAAGATCAAAATATTTAGCACAATCATCAAGACACATTAAGTGATTGCGGTCTGTGTACACATGCCCCAAACGCGCTAAATAATTCACTATCGCAAGAGGAAGAAAACCTTGCTCACGTAGTTGCTGGATATTTCGGCTGCCATTACGTTTTGACAACGGCGATCCATCATTACCCATGATTAAGGACAAATGGCCATAGCGTGGGACAGTTAAATCTAAAGCTCGTAAAATTAAAATTTGCCGAGGTGTATTGGTTAAATGATCTTCTCCACGCAAAGCAATAGTCACACCCATTAATGAATCATCAATCGCATTACAAAACATAAAGCTTGCAGAACCATCAGATTTCTTAATGATAAAGTCCCCTAAATCACGAGAAAAAAACGTTTGACGGCCACGGACAATATCATCAAATTCGATAACACTATCCTCTTGAACCAAGAAACGTAGCGCCGACGGCGTTCCTTTTGCTCGCTTTTCAGTAATTTCGTCTAGGCTCAAATGGCGACAGGTTCCTTCATAACGAGGAGGCTGGCCTAATTTTCGCTGAATACGGCGCGATTCGTCTAAAACAGTTTCTGAACAAAAACAAGGATAAGCTAGCCCTAAATTAATGAGTTGTTGATAGTATTTCTCATAAATACTTGTTCGCTGAGATTGAAAATAGGGACCATTCCCCCTATCAGAATCCGGACCCTCATCCCATTGACAACCCAACCACTGCAAATCAATTTGTAAAGCACGCGTATACTCTAATGTTGAGCGTAATAAATCAGTATCCTCAATACGCAACAAAAAAGAACCCGCTTTTTGACGAGCGGCCAAAAAACTAAATAATGCAGTTCTTGCATTCCCTAGATGGATATAACCTGTTGGACTAGGACAGAAACGAGTTTTTAGATCCATTAATTTCACCTAAAAAAATATAGAAGATTATAATAGGGGATTGATAAAAAGAAATAAACAGTGGAAAAGTAGAAAAAAGCAAACAGGGACTTGTTGATAAGTCCCTACTTACGTCTAAAAAAAGTCTGGCGATGACCTACTCTCACATGGCTTTCGCCACACTACCATCGGCGCAAAACCGTTTCACGACTGAGTTCGACATGGGATCAGGTGGTTCCAGTTCGCTATTGTCACCAGACAACT
>JAJOJD010000027.1 GCA_021208965.1 Gammaproteobacteria bacterium | reverse complement strand
TAAATAATTATTCCTAAGTTCAATTTCTTGCATATTGTTATGACATACAATTATAAAAGTTTTTTACTTTATTCTAAGAATTTTTCAAAATATCGCAATTGATTTCTTAATATTATCTTAAGAAAACACAATATTACGAGGTAAAAATACCAAAATATATTAAAAAATAGACAATGGTTAGAGTTTACCCTTAATTACAAGATTGATGATGCATTTTAAAAGCAGCGCTATCTCTGATAAGATCACGCCCATATCGATTACAGAGTAAAATATAAAAAAATGACGAGGTCTCACCTGCCCCCTTCTTACTACATAGGATTGCTTTCTGGCACTAGCATGGATGCGATTGATGCCGCTATTATTGATTTTTCTTCTCACTTACCCTCCATGATTAGCGCTCATTCACATCCTATACCGAATGAGTTAGCACATAAAACGCGTGTTTTATATAGATCGGGAAAGAACGAAATTGAGCAACTCGGGCAACTGGATATCGAGTGGGGAAAATTATTTGGGCAGGCTGTCATCACGCTGTTAGAAAAAAGTAATTGTACCCGTGATAATATTATCGCGATCGGTAGTCATGGCCAAACCATTCGTCATCATCCTCATGGAAAAACGCCGTTTACACTCCAAATTGGAGACCCTAATACGATCGCAATGCTTTCCGGTATTAATACCGTTGCTGACTTTCGCCGTATGGATATAGCATGTGGCGGTCAAGGCGCGCCTCTCGCACCAGCATTTCATCGTCATCTATTTCAACACAAAAATCATGATACCCTTGTGATCAATATTGGCGGTATTAGCAATATTACGTATCTTCCGTCAAACCCAAGATTACCGCTGATCGGATATGATATTGGCCCAGGCAATACGCTCATGGATGCATGGTGCCGACGGCATTTAAATCGTCCTTATGATGAAAATGGTACGTGGGCAATGCAAGGCGCCGTTAATTTAGAATTATTGAGTCAATTATTAAAAGATCCCTATTTTTCTCAAGTACCTCCAAAGAGTACAGGCCCAGAATATTTTCATCTGGATTGGTTAGGTAGCGATGATAGCGCTCCGCAGAATACTCAACGCACGCTATTAGAATTAACGGCTCAAACGATCTGTCAGGACGTTGTCCGTTTAACAAAAACGAATCATACCCGAGTTTTAATCTGTGGTGGAGGAGCACGCAATCACCCACTTCTTCATCGTTTAAAAACGATACTCGGGGCTTGTTTTAGTGTAGAAACAACCGACCAACATGGCATAGCGAGCGATTGGCTAGAAGCTATGTTATTTGCTTGGTTAGCAAAAATGCGAACGGAAGGAAACGCACTGGATTTATCGCACATTACGGGATCAACACAGAAAAAAGTATTAGGCGGCGTTTTTCTGGGTTCAATCTAAGATGAAAGAGGCGTCACATACACTCTCTTCGGTGTTTTTTTTTGAGAAGAAGTAAACCAATATAAAGAAGGCCAAGACGAACAACACACTGAAACTGACTTCTGATCATTATCTTTTGGACGTCGAGAAGTTATACTGTTTTGCATACTATACCCAGAATTCGATCTGACTCTTGCGGTTGTGTTAACATGACTATCCCTTGGTGATGATCTTAGCTCGCTTTTTATTTTTTCGATCGCAAGAGCTGGAACTTTAGATGAACAAGGTTCTGCCTCAGTAATCGAAATCTCTTCATGACTCGCCACCGCATTAAAATTTGAAGAAAATCGATCAGTCACTTGTTTTTGAAAGGCATTAGGCGTACTACTATAATTAACAATGTACGCCGACGGAAATTTATCTTTAATCAGGCCGAATAAATCAACTCCATTTCTTTTATGTTGATCACCGAGATCATAATCTAAGACAACATACAGAAGATTATTCTGATCGAAAGATGCGAGATGAACCAACGCCTCATCGTAATTTTTAGAGACAACCAGTCGAGATTTATCAAGAAGACCACGACTATTGATCTCACGATCCAATAACTTTCGAGATACTGAACTGTCTTCGATAAGCCAAACAACTGAATTCCACACCGAAATGACTCCTTACACATAAAAAATAAAACACCTATAAAATAGGCTATTTATCCCTCTATATCAAGCAACATAATTCATACAGTGGGGATGGACATATGCCAAGTAAGAGAGAAAAAAATGCGATACTGGTGATAAAAAATAAAGAACGCGGAGGTATTGGACGAAGTGTCAACAATATGCTTGATAACTTATCAAAATACATTATTTTTACAACATTAAGATAATAATACAGGCCTACAATACTTAAAAAAACAACTAAAGCAGCAATTTGAACACTATGACCATCAATTAAGGTTAATAAAACGAAAAGCTTACCCATAAAGCCAACCAATGGCGGAATACCCGCCATGGAAAAAATCAACAACATTAACATACAACCAATAACCGGATAACGACGACCGATGCCGGCTAAATCTTTCACTTCATCAATAACAACGCCCTGTGTTTGCAACAGGGTCAAGATGGAAAAGAAACCAACAGATACACCGGCATACGTCAATAGATAAAAATAAGCGGACGAGTCAGCGAAATTATTTCCTCCCGCTAACGCTATAACGATAAACCCCATCTGTGCAACAGAGGAATAAGCAAATAAACGGCGTATTTTTTTTTGCGTTAACGCAAAAAAATTCCCCAACATCATCGACAGAAGACCGAGGAGAATAAAAAGATGTTCATGACTAGCAAAGACAGCATTAAAACCATGCTCTACTAATCTAATCAACAGAACAAAGACCGCAATTTTAGGCGCACCGGATAAAAACGTCACCACACTCAAGGGAGCCCCTTCATACACATCAGGAAGCCATAAGTGAAAGGGTGCTAATCCTAACTTAAACGCCAACCCTGCTAATACGAATATTATTCCGATGACAAACATCGGTGAAGGCGTCACATGAACTAAATCAACAAATAATAAACTGTGAGCAGCGCCGTAAATTAATGACATACCATATAAAAAAAATCCTGATGCCAACGCTCCTGTCACAAAATACTTTAATGCAGCTTCCGTTCCTCGAACAGAAATACGATGATAGGCGACAAGAATATATAAGGGAAAAGAGAGTAACTCAATCGCAAGGTACGCGGTCAAAAAATGAGAGGCACTGGACAGAACAAGCATACCGACCAAGCTAAACAAACATAAAGCGTAGTATTCACCGTAAGGAAGATTAAATTGCACCAGTTCTTGACGTGCATTGTAAAAACTGATGAAGCCGAACAGCAAGATCATTAAACTGCTCATGATAGTCAGTAGATCTATCGTGAACAAGCCATTACCGAGAACCTCAAGGACAGAAAATGTAGAGAATCGTTTCAGTAATAAGATCATGCTTAATAGAATGGCCAATTGAGATAAGCCGTAGATGACTCCATTCACCTTTTAACTTTTAAAAAACTGTCAACAGTAAAATGATGCACGCTAAAATTAACAACGATCCGACAGGTAATAAGAGTGCATTAAAATAATCGATCAATATCATCTCCTCAATAACGCTATACGATAACAAACACTAAGCTATCACTCAGCAAGTGTTCCACGGAAGCATGTAACAATTCCAATAACCATTGGGGGTAAACACCGATAAAAATAATCGCCGCTGACAATAACGTAAAAATAAAAATTTCTCTGCGGCCAATATCGCGAAGAGTAGACACCCGATGAGAGGATAGTGGGCCAAAAAATATTTGTTTCACCATCCATAAGGTATACGCAGCAGCAATCACCAAGGTGGTAGCCGCAAGAAAAGCAATAAAAAAAGTTAGCATGCAACGCCGCGACAATCACCATAAACTCACCAACAAAACCCGAAGTACCAGGCAAACCAACATTCGATAATGCAAAAATCATAAAAAAACACTGCGAAAACAGGCATTGTTTTCGCTAAACCACTCAAATCACGGGCATCGCGACTACCTGTCCAATATTGCAACATACTCACGGCTAAAAATAATCCGCCCGTATTAAACGCATGAGAAATCATCTGCACCACTGCGCCTTCAAAACTCATATACGCTTCAAAATGATCGCCGGTAAAATGTATAATGCTATAAACCATAAAACATCCAAGCACGGCAAAGCCCATATGGGCAATCGATGAATACGCAATTAATTTTTTCAAATCATGCTGAACAATCGCCATAATCCCAACATAAATAATCGCAATTAACCCTAAAACAATCATGAGAGGCGCCATGATTTTATTGGCAACAGGTAATATGGGCATACTAAAACGAACAAAGCCATAAATACCAATCTTTAACATTAAACCGGCAAGTACAACAGAACCACCGGCCGGTGATTCGGTATGGACATCCAAAAGCCAGCTATGTAACGGCCACAACGGCAACTTAATAGCAAATGCGATAAAAAATGCAGCGAACAACCACAATTGAGTCGAAACGGGTAAAGCAACATCATAAAATTTTTCAATTTCAAACGTATGCGTGACAGAATGTAAATATAAAATAGCGATCAACATAAAAATTGACCCTAAAAACATCATCATAAAAAACTTGACAGCGGCACGTGAACGCTGTTGATCGCCCCAAATACCTATGGATAAGTACATCGGAATAAGCATCGCTTCCCAAAAAACATAAAACAAAATGGCATCTAATGACGAAAAAACCCCAATCATCATCGCTTGGGCAATTAAAAAGGCGGCCATATACTGAGCGATATTTTTTTTCACCAATTGACAACTCGCGACGACAACAACAAACGTTGTGAGTGCTGTTAACAGAATCAATGCTAATGAAATGCCATCAATACCGAGAGCATATTGAATATCAAACATCGGCAACCATGCATGTGTTTCTCGAAATTGCATTTCATAAGTAGTCAAATCAAAATGTTGATACAGAGGAATACAAAAAATCAACTCTGCCAAAGACGCAAGAATGGCCCATTTTTTAACATACTGTACGGGGAAAGATGCTTTAATAAACAACAAGCCTATGCCAGCCAACATCGGCCAAAAAATCAAAACACTTAATAGAGGAAAATGACTATACATTTTTTATATTCCTAAACAAACGGATGCAATTAGGATAAAAACACCACCCAACATGCATAAAGCATAATATCCCAGTGAGCCAGAATGTTTGCCTCGAATAAAATGAGAAATATTGAGGAAGTAATGTGATATACGCTGTATTGTATACTTTTCAATCCATACGGTATCCACCACGCGATAGGCAAATTGTCCAAGCCTTCTTATTCCGCTAACGAAAATAATCGCATTGATCTCATTAAATCCATATTGACCTAAGAGTAATTGATAAAATAGACCAAAATAACGTTTTGCACGATCAGCCGCAGAAGGATGAATACGATAAAAATAAAACGCGCACATTATTCCAATAAAGGCTGGCGATAGTTCAGTCAGATGAAAACTAGATACTTCTTCTACACCGAGATGAACCAGTAATAACCCTAAGCCAACAGAGGGAAGAGCAAGAATAACGAGGGGAAATAACATCACCCAAGGTGACTCTTGAATCACCTGATGTTTTTCATCAAAACGAGGTTGGCCATGAAACGTCATTAAAAAAGCCCGAAAGGTGTATAAAGCGGTCACAAAAGCACCGATCAAAGCGCAAACGTAAGCAAAAGAGGCCCCTGTCACGCTCGAATGATGGACCGCTTCAATAATACTTTCTTTAGAATAGAAACCAGAAAAGGGAGGAACGGCCGTCAAGGCCAATGCTCCAATAAGAAACGTAAGCCAAGTAATCGGCATACGTTTCCACAAACCGCCCATACGACGCATATCTTGTTCATGATGCATTCCAATAATCACCGAACCTGCCGCAAGAAAAAGTAACGCTTTAAAACACGCATGCGTAAATAAATGGAATAATCCCGTTTGATAGGCCATAGAACCAACGCCCATCATCATATAACCAAGTTGTGATAAGGTTGAATAAGCAATCACTCGTTTAATATCACATTGTACTAGTGCAACTAATCCCATCAATAAGGCCGTAAGGGCACCTATCACTAAAATAATGCTCAGTGTTATGGGTGAATAATCGAGAAGCGGCGACAATCGACATAGCATAAAAACACCGGCGGTCACCATGGTTGCTGCATGAATCAAGGCTGAAATTGGTGTCGGCCCTTCCATGGATTCAGGCAGCCAAACATGCAAAGGCACTTGAGCAGATTTGGCGGCAGCGCCAATAAATAATAATACGGTCATGACCGTCATCAACGACGCAGACAATCCCGGGCCAAGACGAATCATTTCGCTAGATTTATACGCAAGTTGCGCAAATACATCGGTATAACTGGTTGATCCAAAATAAATAATGGCACAGGCAATAGCCAATAAAAACCCAATATCCCCGACTCGATTAACGATAAACGCCTTAAATCCACCGACAACCGCCGCATCTTTTTGGTACCAAAATCCGATCAAAAGATAGGAAATTAATCCCACTCCTTCCCAACCAAAAAATAGTAAAATAAAATCATCGGCCATTACCAAGCACAACATCGCAAATGTAAATAGCGACATATAGCTAAAAAAACGCGGCTCACTATCGTCCCCTTTCATATATCCGATGCTATACATATGAACAAATAATGAAACAAATGTGACCGTTAACATCATCGAAACGGTCAATGAGTCAATCAATAAACCAATCATAAAATGGTACGGTCCTGACGTAGCCCACAAGTAAAGAGGAAAGCTTTGCGTTACCGCATAGTCAAAGAAAAAAAGATAGGATAAATACAGTGATGAAAAAAAGCTAATCAATACTCCCGTGATAGTTACAAAATGTGCGCCACGAGGACGAAGTCTTCGCCCAAAAACACCTGAAATGACTCCACCAACTAATGGCGCGAGCAACACCATCAAGCTCAATATCTTTACTGAAAGCCCCATTTTGCTCTACCCTCTTAATTCACACAGATCTGTAACGGCGATACTACCACGACGCTTAAAAAAACAGACGATAATGGCTAATCCAATGGCAGACTCTGCCGCAGCGACAGTCAAAATAAAAAAGACGCATATCTGACCGGTCATATCGTTCATGTAATGAGAAAATGCGACAAAATTTATATTAATGGCCAGCAACATTAACTCAATACTCATCAACGTTTTAATTAAATGATAGCGGTTCATCACAATCCCTGAAAAACTGATACCGAGCAAAATAGCGCTCAGAATAAGATAATGTGAAAGAGAAATAGCCATACATCTCCTATAAATTAGATATAATTTTTAAACGATCCTGCTTGGTTACTTTATGTTGCTCCGCAATAATTTGCTTTTTACGATGAACACGGGTCTCGTGAGTTAAATAAATGGCACCAACGATGCCAACCAAAAGAATCACCGCCGCCAATTCAACCAAACTTGGATAATCAGAATATAAAGCAATGCCAAGTGATCTAAGATCATGACTCTGGGCCCATAAAATCTCTGTATTCAAATCACGATTGATAATATCTGGTATAGACAAGGACAGTATAATCATCGCCGCCATCATCATAAATACAGCAATAAATCCTATCCAATGTCGCCATCCACGCTCTACCCTATTTTCTTCACTCAAATTTAACATCATCACGACAAAAAGAAATAAGGTCATCACTGCGCCAACATAAACAACAATCAACATCAATCCTAAAAACTCTGCCTCAATTAAAATCCAAAGCCCTGAAGCCGCAACAAAGGCAAGAATTAGCCACAAAACAGCGTGAACTGACCGTTGAGTGAGAGTGACCATCGCCCCTGCTGTTAATAATACCGCAGAGAAAACATAAAAAATGAGAGCCATCAATAAAGTTTGCATATTAACCTGTCTTTTCTATAGTTCGGATTATCGATACATTTCATCCGCTTTTCGAGCAGCCGCAATATCTTTTTCATAACGATCCCCAATCGCTAACAATTTATTCTTAGTCATTATATTTTCACCACGTTGCTCAAAGTGATAGTGAGTCAATGAGGTTTGTACAATTGAGTCAACAGGACAAGATTCTTCACAATATCCACAAAAAATACACTTAAATAAATCAATCTCGTAGCGAGTGGTTCTACGTTGACCATCGACGTCACGAGGAGCCGCTTCAATGGTGATGGCAAGTGCAGGACAAACAGCTTCACACAATTTACAGGCAATACAACGCTCTTCGCCATTTGGATAACGCCGCAACGCATGGAGCCCTCTCATTCGGGAGGAAACAGGGGTACATTCCTCTGGAAAACGAATCGTTGTTTTTTTTCGCCAAAAATAGATACCTGTTAAGCGCAAACCGACTAACAATTCCCACAATGTGAATGATTTAATCGCTTGTTTTAAAAAATGGAGGCTTTTCAAAACCATGGTTTGACTCCACATTCAATCAAAACCGCAAGAATAACTATCCAGCCCAACGCAACTGGAATTAAAACCTTCCAACCCAACATCATGATCTGATCATAACGATACCGTGGAAATGTTGCGCGCATCCATAAATACATTAACAAAAAAAATCCTATTTTGATCACCAGCCAAACGAGACCTGGAACAAACGCGAACCATTCCTCCAGAAAATCAATACCTTGAAAAGGCGATAACCATCCGCCAAAAAACAATAATGCTGCTAAAGTCGCGACCAAAATCATGTTGGCATATTCTGCTAAGAAAAATAGCGCAAATCGAATCCCGGAATATTCAACATGAAACCCAGCCACAATTTCTGACTCCCCTTCTGCCACATCAAAAGGCGCACGATTCGTTTCAGCCACACCAGAAATCCAATAGACCACCATTAAGGGAAATAAGGGTAACCAATACCAATGCCAAAACCCACCCTGTTGCGCATAAACAATCTCACTCAAATTCAATGAACCTGCGGCCATCATCACCCCAATTAAGGCAAAACCCATCGCAATTTCATAGGAAATCGTTTGCGCTGAGGCTCGAATCGCCCCATACATGGCATATTTTGAATTAGACGCCCAACCAGAAATCAAAACACCATACACGCCCAATGACGTCATCGCCAAGACATACAGCAACCCTAGATTGACATTCGCAATGACCCAACCAGCATTCACCGGAATCACTGCCCACGCAGATAAAGCGGTTCCTATACTAATAATAGGCGCAATAATAAAAAGAAATTGATTGGAATGAGATGGGACAATCATCTCTTTTGCAGCATTTTTAACACATCCGCAAAAGGCTGTAATAAACCCTGAAACCCAACACGATTGGGTCCCAAACGACCTTGCATATAACCAATGATCTTGCGTTCAGCATACGTCAAATACGCAACACTTAAAATAACCACAATCAGCAAGGCCAAAATCTTAGCGACTAACCATGCAAGACTCAATAATACTTCAAGCATATATACCCATTTATTTTATATGAGGTGCGCAGGAAATCAGCGCTCCCTATCGAATATTTGCATTTTATATGGATTAATAATGAGATGCGAGTGTTTATTGCTAAAAACGATATACTGGTGTCACCGTTTTATCCGTAATATACTCCCAGTGAGATCCAGGTAACGCGTAACAAAGAGCAATTAAGATAAACGATGCGCAGGAATGGTTATGGTACTTTCCACCAATTTTGATATAACTATTGAGAAAATTATCAATATGATTGATTACGTCTTCAGGTGAACCAGAATGGACAATATCGTTTCTGAACGCTTGAGCATTCCGAATGCCTGTTTGACCATGCCGATACTCCGTGAATAAACCATAGCGCACGCCATTACGCGAATCCTTTAGCTTGGTTTTGTTGCGACTCCAGAACACATAATCATCAATCGCCGAGCCTAATACTTGCTTGATGCGGGCTATATTTTCCTGATTAATCGATTTGTCTGATTTTCTGGAGTAAATCATCTGCTCTACAAAAGCTTTTTCCTCTCTTTGAGTAAATGGGTTATAAAATAAGGATTGTTTGGTCTTAAAATAAACCTTATTACGGGAGATAGTCTCCAAGCCATTAAATGGTTTCGTACAGATAAGCTCTTCTAAACAGGCAATCGTCGCCTCTCTATAGACTGTATCAGACTGACGAAGCCAATTCATGTATCGGCAAGAATGAGTAAAAAATCAGCCTCTATAGGATTTCTTTTTTGGATCTCTTGATGCATTCTCTGAAGAAGAACGTCTGCTTCTTCATGATTTTTTTGTTTAAAATTTTCATAACATTTCCAACGGTCTTCAACAGATAAATGAGGAGACACTTTAGCAAGGTACTCAATGTTGTCTTCATTCTGAACCAGAACGACAATAATTCGTAAATACGGATCAGAAAACAAAATTTGATCTAAAATAGAATGAAAATCAGCGTCATCTAGTTCTAACAGTAATTTTTTTACATAATCACAAGTAGTCGAATTCGAATAGCATAGTAGTAGTCGAAACAGCCTTTCTATCCTCTCAAACTTCGCTTGTCGATGATCCTGCGCGTCAACAATACTGAGACTGTCGAAAATATCCGGCAATTTAGTCTCTATGAAGAAAAACAGATTAGACTTAAACTCATCACGAGTGCTCTGATCTAAGATCTCCAGGACATCGTCGATGGTATTAATATGCGTCTGAACATAAGGAGGCATCCATTTATGAAGCAATTCCTGCTGTTCATTCAAAAAAGATATACTAAAAGTATACGCATGCCATTTTATCAAATAATTCACTACATCAGATATTTTTTCTGAAGGAGCCTCACTATCTAAAAAAGGCAACCACTCTGTTAAATCGACTTCATAATCAGCTGTAGAATAAAAAAAACTTTCATCAATATCCCTAATAAACTCATCTTTTAGACTAGGACAGATCTCAAAAATTTTTCTTAGTTGTGAAACAGATTTAACGTCTCGATAAAACAATTGCAGATATTGGGTAATACGGGGCTTTAGTTCAGGATTTATCTCATACTGATTTATCTCATACTCAATATATTCTATTAAGTTACTGAAAATATGGCGTTTTTGATTAAGCTCGAGTGACTTAATTATACGAAAAACACTTGGAGTCGCGAATAAAAAAACACCAAACTTTTTAACCCCCAAAAAATCACACAATGTATACAGCAATTCATTGCTATCAGTAAAAACAGAAAGAAAATGCTCCTCTAGAGAACCGAGTATGATGCTGATGCATTCTGAAGAGTTCGTTGAAAGAAACTGGCTCAAATTTTTAAAATACTGGTTTTTAGGACTAATTTGATTGAATATCGCGTTTTGCAGCGTCGGATTTTCTTGAAGCAGCATTGAAAGTTGATCGGGGGCAAATGCAAGCAATGTGTTTAAGTCATCAAAGTGATCAATTTTCAACTCTCTTCTCAACTGCTCGAGTTCAGTCTCCTTTAAACCACGATCAACTTGATCATTCGGCGATACTTTCATCAATTACTCCAATAAAAATTGGTATGATTATAGCTTATAATTTGAAAAAATTAATCCTCCCTCTCAAAAGATTCTTGTTATATTAGAAAAATTTCGGCAACATAGGAAAAGTTATATCGCTTTTGGTTTTATCGTGACAACAAAAATCGTTGATAATCTTTCTCACAGGCTCTTGGTTGCCATGCCTCATGTTAAAGATGATCTATTTGGAAAGTCAGTCATTTACATGTACGAGCACGATAACCAAGGAGCAATGGCGTTTATTATTAACAAAGCCCTACCTATTAGCATTGCGGATATTTTAAGACAGCTTAAAATGAATATCACGTCGCCACAAGCCAATGAATTCTTTTTACTCCAAGGCGGCCCTGTTTCAAAAGAACAATTATATATCCTCTGTTTTGACCTCGAGAAGGCTGACCAACCTTTACTTCTAGAACAACCACAACAGTTATTGGAAGACTTTTCTCACGGCCGACGACTCAATAATACGTTAGGCTTTTTGGGGTACGCGGGTTGGGGCGCAGGGCAAATAGAGCAAGAACTGATCAATAATGACTGGTTAATTTGCCCATTTTATATTGACGTCTTAACCCAATCAACGAGCGATGAACGTTGGGAATACTGTCTTAGAAAAATAGGGGTTGATCCATTCCATCTTTCAGACAAAATTGGACATGCCTAGCTTTATGATGCCAACGATTAACGCAAGCTACGTGGTAGAATACTAGAGACGGGGATCACATGACTGGGTTGAGGTTGTTCGATTTTCCCCTGTACATACGCATAAAAAAACGTCGACAGACAAAATGATGTCATCTTCAGAAACGGATTGTATATCGACATCTCTCTCTGAAATTTCTGAATATTCAAGATCTTGAAATAACCGCTGATAAGATTCATATTCAAATTGGATACAATCGCGTTCAAGGAAAACAGGATTAAGTCCAACAGCCGATAGCAGATTGATCAATTGTTCTGCCGTATACCCAAAATTTTTTGTTAATGTTGAAAATAAAAAAATTCCGGTTGGACGAAGAATGCGATAAACTTCATTAAAAAATATTTTCACGTCTTTTTCGCAAGCGATTAGAAGATGTGCAATCACCGCATCAAACGATGCAGTTGGATATTCCAATTTCCCTCCCGCTACTAGCGATATATCACTATCATGCCGTATATCAAGCACAGACATTGAAGCATGTCTTGTTGGAAACTGTTCTAACAAACGTGACTCTATTTCTTCGGCAATAGAGACATGAGAGTCAATATTTTTTTTAAACTTATCTAATGGATTCATCACATGCGGTTCTGGATTACGTGGGTTTTTCGTCAAATTGAAGAATGGATTTTACCCTATGATTGTGTCATTTGTCTCAATATCAGCGATCAAAAACGCGATATTTGTCAAACGTGTCAGAAACAACTGCCCTATTTATTATATGCCTGTATACAATGTGCGAATAGTTTGCCGGATCAAAACAGCTTAAATCAACAATGTGGCCGCTGTATTAAGAATACCCCGTACTATGACAGAACAATCGTAGGATTTACTTACACTACGCCGATTCATGCTTGGATAAAACAATTTAAATTTCATAAAAAAGGAATATACGCTAATATATTATGTCAAATATATGCAGAAAAATTAATCGCTTATTATCAACTCTATCCCGAAAACAAACCACAGCGGCTTATTTCCGTCCCTCTCCACTGGCGACGCTTAATATCACGAGGATATAACCAAACAGATACTATCGCACGTTATTTGAGTAAAGCGTTAAATATTCCGATGATCAATAGTCGCCATATAAAACGGGTTAAATTTACATTACCGCAAGCCCAACTTTCTCGCAAAAAACGCCATCATAACGTTCTAGGCGCGTTTAAAGTAAAAAAAAGGATCCCTATTCAGCATATCGCGATCGTCGACGATATTTTCACCACAGGTAACACGGTAAATGAACTCGCAAAAGAATTGAAAAAGGCAGGGATCAGTACTGTCTCCATATTCGCATTAGCCAGAGCTACGCGCTCATGTACTGTTTAGCGGATTTAGCTGATTTACTGTCAGGGTATTCTTTGATTAACCGTTCAAACCACTGCTTCGCTTTTGCAGGATCTCCCATACGCTGACTAATCATTCCCAATTTTAGCAAAGCATCAGGAGCTTTTGGTGATTGTGGATAATTATCCACAATGATTTGCAAATTTTTCAATGCGGAGGGATAGGCTTGTTGGTTTGCTTGCAATTCCGCTAACCAATAATAGGCATTAGGGGTATATTTACCGGAAGGATAAATAGACAAATAGCCTTGAAAAGCCTCTATGGCATCAGAATAGGCCTTTGCCGACACTAATCCGTAGGCCGCATCGTAGGTTGCTTTTTCTTGGGCATCAGGCGCTAATATGACAGAAGAATCAGCGGTTTTTTTGGGCGCAGCAACCGTCGCCGACGCATTTTTGACAGGAGCGGATGTTTGAACCGGCGCAGGGGATGGTCGAGGTAACTCTGCTAGTTTTTTATTAAAAATTAAAAATTGTTGCGCTTGTTCGGATTGATTTTGTTTTAAACTGTGCTGCAGTTCATCAACTCGACCTTGTAACGCTTGGAGCTGCTCTTCTAAAGCGCGCAAACGTGTCAATAGCTCATCATTAATCGTTACGTTCGGTACAGTATTTGCCCCCCCAACAACATTCGAAGGAACAGGTCCTGTAGACGCTAAATATCCGCTGGATGATGAATTTTGTGAAGCAGAAGATGCCGGCAAAGAATCACCGGCATCTTCTACTTGTGGTAAGGCAAAACAAAATTGCACACCACCAATCAATATAAGCGCACTAAAAGACGACTTAATTCGCATTACTAAGATCCACACGACGATTTTGCTGGTAGGCTTCGTCACTATCGCCAAAAACAACGGGCTTTTCTTCACCGTAGCTGACAAGCTGAATCTGTGATTTATTCGCACCATTTAGCAGCATCAAATCTTCAACGCTTTGTGCACGACGCCAGCCTAAAGCAATATTATATTCACGGCTACCACGACTATCCGTATTACCCGCTAACAAAATATGTTGGTTAGGATGAGCAGCGAGATATTGTGCCTCGGCAATCACCGCCGGCTTATCGCTGGCCAAAATCTCAGCACTATCATAAGCAAAATGATACGTATGAATCGCTAAAAGCTGCTCGACACTTAACGATGTTTGCCCGTCTACACCGGTCAAAGAAGCATCGCCGCCTAAACCTTGACCATTTAAAACACTATTATCAACATCACTGCCTTCATAAGTTGAGGAACCCATTGCTCCACCCGATGGCGCATGGCGTGTACTCGAACAAGCCGCTAAAGTCATCACGCCGATGGTCAAAACACCTAGGCTCAATATTTTTTTTAGTTTGATCATCTGAGTTCTCCTCGTTAAATTAATTCAATTCATTTCGACCACGACGGTTCTTGTATATTCCCATCATTCGCTGGTAACAACAGGTGTATCTGCCCATCAACCGAGACTATTGCCAATAAATGTTTATGTCCTGTATGCGTTGCATACAGAATCAATTGACTATTTGGCGAAAATTTTGGTGATTCATCTTCATTATCATGGGTCAGAAGCTTAAATTGATCCGTCATCAAATTCTGAACTGCAACATTAAACCCATTTTTATCTCGATGCAAGAGTGTCATCCATTTTCCATCAGGCGATATATTCGCACTCGCATTATAATCACCCACATAGGTTAAACGTTCAACTCGCTTGGTAGCGAAAGTATACTGATAAATTTGTGGGCCCCCTCCTCTATTCGATGTAAAGACGAGCGAGCGACCATCCGGCATGTAATGTGGTTCTGTATCAATCGATAACCCATCGGTCAAACGTGACACTTGACGTGAGGCCAAATCAATCACATAAAGCTTTGCTGCACCCGTTTGTGACGACACAAATGCTAAGTTTTTTCCATCCGGTGACCACGCCGGCGCACCATTAATACCAGCCAAAGCGGTCACTTGCTGCAAAATTCCCGTGCGAATATCCACAATAAAAATAGCAGGTAAGGTTTTTTGAAAAGAAACAAACGCGATTTGGTGACCATCAGGCGACCATGCCGGTGACATCATCGGCTGATTTGAATTAGCCGCAAAACGGGGATTATAACCATCATAATCGGCAACGACTAAATGATAATTTGGTTGAGTTGGCGTTTTTCCTGGCTGAACTAAAATATACGCAATTTTTGATGAAAAAACCCCCGAAACGCCTAACAAGCTTGAATAAACATCATCACTCATTTGATGTGCAACCCGGCGCAATTGCTGTTCATTCACCGTATAACTCTTTTTAAATATCACGGCGGAAGGAGGAAGTTTATCCCCTTCTTGTCCACGATACAGATTAACTAAACTAGCTTCAACTGTATATTGATCTACTCCCACTGGATGAACTTTTCCGAAAACAATATATTGGGGACTAAAACCATGCCAGCGTGATACATGGATATCCTCCAACGCTTGGGGTTGCTCTGGCAATTGCGCACCAGAAAAAACAGAAAACTCCCCACTATGGTTTAAATCATCCATAACAATACGAGATGTTTGGCGATCTGCTGATAATGCTTGCTCTCCTTCCAATGAAACAATAGCGATCGGCAAACGAGAGCGTGTTCCTTGCGTTAACTCAAGACTTAACATCGCCATGGAGGAGATCGCGACTCCAAATAAACTAACGATAGTGATGGCATGGATAATTTTCTTCGATAACTGTTTGCTCATGGGATTAACTCTCTAAAATTTGTTCTGGTTTTAACGTTAGGCGCAACTGCTTAAATACCGCGGCGGCATCTTTATCGGATGGGAGGGGTAATGGAGACGCTTTATACACAGCTGCAATAGCAGATTGATCTAATAACACATTACCGCTACTTTTAATTAACTGAACAGTGTCTACATTCCCCTGTTCGCCAACCGTAATCATTAATTGACAGGCTAAAGAAGGACTGACCCCTGTTGGCACCAACCAATGTTGTCCAATCGCCTCCAAAATCAGGCCTTTGTATTGATCAACCATGCCATTGATGGCTTGAGAACGTTGTTGTGCAATCGCGCCTTGTTTTGCGGCAATTTTTTCTGCAACGCAAGAGCAGCATCGTATTGCTTTTGCTTTTCTTCTTTCAGTTGTTTGTCTTTACGCTGTTTTGCTGCTTCTGCGGCTTGTTCTTCTTGTTTCTTTTTCAAACGCTCTTGTTCAGCTTGCTTCTTCTTTTCCTTTTCTATTTTTTGTGCCTCTAGGAGGCGTTTTTTTTTCTTCTGCCGCTTTTTGTTGTTGGAGTGCAATCGCTTTTTCTTCTTCACTATGCTTTGCTTCTGCGAGACGCTTCGCTTTCGCCTCAGCATCCAGTTTTTTCTGACGCTCGACTTTTTTCTTGAGCTTCTTGATTTTTTTTGATCTTGAATTTTTCTTTTCTAAGGCTTCAATCTGAGTATTGTCAACAGCAACCGCATGAATAATTGTTTCACCTTTATTCACAATCGCGGGTTGTGATGGATGACTCAGTCCAAAAAATAACATGACGAATAAAAAAACATGTAAAAGAAGGGATAATATAAACGACTTCATCGGATCATTATTCCTTTGACGCCTGGGGAGTTTCTGTGATTAAGCCAACATTGTCTACCCCTGATTGTTGTAGCAAGGCCATTAAATCAACGACTTTTCCGTAATCTACGGCCTGATCGCCACGAATCAACACAGGACTATTGATGCCGACATTTTTCGTCATGGCCACACGGGTAGACACTAAATTCACTAATGCTCGGGTTGTCATCGGTTTATTCGGCTCAGGGGAAATATTTAAATAATATTGTCCTCGCTTATCCACAGAAATAATCATCGGCTGTTGATTATTTTTTTCAATCATATTGGCTTTTGTTTTTGGCAAAGTGACTTTTACGCCTTGCGTTAACAAAGGTGTCGTAATCATAAAAATAACTAACAACACCAACATGACATCAATGTAAGGAACAACATTAATGTCAGACATCGGTCTTTTTTTGCTATGCCTATGATGCTTCATAATCAAGCCCGTCATCAGAAGTATTGATTTCAGAATACAATGCTTGGTGCAACAATAACGAAAAGCGGTCTTCAAACTGTTCAAATTCTTCGGCGATTTGATTTACCCGATTCGAAAAAAAGTTATACGCAAGAACAGCAGGAATGGCTGCAAATAAACCCACAGCTGTTGCGACCAAGGCTTCTGCGATCCCCGGCGCAACCATCGCAATCGTCACTTGCTGGGCTTCAGATAAACTACTGAACGCTGTCATAATGCCCCACACGGTACCAAACAAACCCACATAAGGACTCACCGAACCAATACTGGCCAATACAGAAAGATTTTTTTCCAGCTTCATCACTTCTTTGGCATGGGCAACCTTCATCGCCCGCTCGGCATTTTCCATGATAAAATGTCGGTCACGAAACGCCAATTTTCTTACACGCAAAAATTCAGCAAATCCACCTAAAAAAATCGATTCAATACCGACATGAGATCGACTTTTCTTTTTGACTTCTTGAAAAAATCCCGTTAAATCTTTTGCCTTCCAAATTTTTCCATCAAATTGGCGCATCAGTTTCTGTACTTTTTTATAGACAGCTCGTCGCTGAAAAATATAAGCCCACGAAACAACCGAGGCGGCAGCTAAAATCAACAATACCATCTTAACGACAAAACCCGCTTGCCAAAAATAATGCAAGACATCACCATTACCCATCATTTCCTCAATACCTATTCAGATAAGCGCACATATTACCTTAAAACGCATCGATTCGTAAATTATCAACACGCCCTATTATAAAAGATCGTCATTTTGCCCGAATCTGAGGCTAGCGGATACGGCGGTCATGCCGGCCTGAAATAAGATTAATAGCACCTCTAATGCCTGACCATTTTCTTGTCTCGCCGTTAAAATTTCTTGATGGCGTAATTTCAAACCATGCGCATCCGCTAATGTCAAGACATAATCCGGATGGTGGCAAAAACGCATACTGTCTTGTATTTTCCAGATTTCATCTTCGCTCATTTCCACACTTAACAGCAAAAAACCTTCCGAAGACAACCGAACCGAAACGCTGGCAAAAAAACCGTTTAAATCACCAAAATACGGCAAAACATCCAAGACCTGAATGAGGTCATAAGTATCATGAGTATTATTTAAAAACGTGATCACTTCTTCTTCGATCAAAATATCGTAACAATTTTTTAATCTTGCTTGCGCCAACATTTTAGCGGAAAGATCAACGCCCGTGAGATGATCACTCATCGCTCGAAGCCCAACTCCACTCAATCCTGTCCCACATCCTAAATCAAGAACGCGAGAAAAGCGTCCAGAGTAAAATCCTTCAATATCTCCGCACTTTTTTTTGGCAAGGAATATTTTAATGTTGTTATGACATGTTGATCAAAATTGACGGCATAGTTATTAAATAAGTTTTTGACATATTCTTGGCTTTCTCTAGGTTGAGCCGCATTTTTTTCAAGAACATTCAGCATAAATCGGCTGCTATCATCACTGGGTTGAGATTCTAACGCTAATTTTAATAGCGGAATCGCACGCTCACGTTGCCCTTGGCGGATATAAATCGCCGCTAAATTATTGAGTGCAGCGGTGTGTGTTGGTTGAATTATGAGGACCTGTTCATAACAGTTGATCGCTTCAACAAAATGGCCGAGCGACATATGAGCCACGCCCATATTATACCAGTCATCCCTCTCCAAGGTATGGTATTTTTCAAGTTCTTTATAGTGCGTTAACGCATTCTCAAATCGATCATAATGCAAAAATGTTGCGGCAATATTTCGCCGAGCATCTGCATGGGTGGGGTTAAAAACTAAGGCTTGGGTAAAATAATTAACGGCTTCTTGTGCAAAATCACGCTTTAACGCCAATGCCCCCAGATTCACTAAACTGGGGACATTATCCGGTTTTAACGATAAAACATACTGAAAATGAAACTCCGCTTCCTGAAAAGCTTCCTCCATCATCGCTTCAAGACCCGCGTAAAAATGCGCGGCTATTTCGTTTGTCACGCTTTTTTGGGCATATACAAATCTGTAATCGTACCTTCAAATACTTCTGTGGCCATCGCAATAGATTCCGATAATGTGGGGTGCGGATGAATGGTTAAGGCAATATCTTCTGCATCACAACCCATTTCAATCGCTAATGATATTTCACCAATCAATTCTCCCGCATTCACGCCGACAATCGCACCACCAATAATACGATTCGTTTTTTTATCGAAAATAACTTTTGTCATTCCTTCATCGCGACCAACACTTAAGGCACGGCCACTCGCCGCCCAAGGAAAAACGCCTTTGCCATACTCGATTCCTTTTGCTTTAGCTTCGTTTTCTGTGACCCCCACCCAAGCAATTTCTGGATCCGTATACGCGACACTAGGAATACACGTCGGATCAAAATAGTGTTTTTTCCCTGCAACAACTTCGGCCGCAATGCGCCCTTCGGGAACTGCTTTGTGTGCTAACATAGGATTACCGGTCACATCACCAATCGCAAAAATATGGGGAACATTCGTGCGTTGCTGCTTATCAACCGCAATAAACCCGCGTTCGTCGACCTTAACGCCGGCTTTATCGGCGTCAATCAACCCACCATTCGGGCGACGACCGACAGCGACTAACACGCGATCAAACCGTTGTGGTTCTTTAGGCGCAGACTCTCCTTCAAAAGTCACATACAACCCATCGGTTTTTGCGTCAACTTTGGTGACCTTGGTTTTCACATAAATATTCTCGTAATGCGTTGAAACGCGTTTATGCAAGGGTTTAACGATATCGGCATCTGCGCCTGGAATAATTTGATCCATCATTTCAACAATACTCATTTGACTTCCTAATGCACGGTAGACCGTTGCCATTTCTAGTCCAATAATACCGCCACCTAAAACGAGCATTTTCCCTTGTGTATCTTCTAATTTTAACGCGCCTGTGGAATCAATCACGCGAGGGTCTTCGGGAATAAACGGCAATTTAACGGGTTGCGATCCTACGGCAATAATCGCATGTTCAAATTTAATCACATCTTTTTCACCCGTACTATTTGTGACTTCAATCTCATGAGAAGAAATAAACTTGCCTACACCGGTCACAATTTGTACTTTACGTTGTTTTGCCAAGGCTTTTAACCCACCGGTTAAACGGCTAATAACGCTGTCTTTCCACGCTGCAATTTTTTTTAAATCGTAGGTTGGATGACCAAACGAAATGCCATGCGCTTCCATATCTGCAGCATCATCCATCACTTTTGCCACATGCAATAACGCTTTGGATGGAATACACCCGACATTAAGACACACCCCACCAATATTATCGTAGCGTTCGACAAGAACTACTTTCTTGCCTAAATCTGCCGCACGAAATGCCGCTGTGTATCCGCCTGGGCCACTGCCTAATACAAGAAGTTGTGTTTCGATTCTCATAAGTACTCCTAAAAAATTTAATGATTCGATGGAAAAGGTTGTTACAATATCAATTTCTCAACATCAGATAACAACTGGCTTAAAAAAACGATAAACCTAGCCCCTTCAGCCCCATCAATGACACGATGGTCATAAGAAAGCGATAAAGGTAACATCAAGCGTGGCACAAATTGATTATTTTGATAGACGGGTTTCATCTGCGCTTTTGACACACCCAAAATACCCACTTCCGGCGCATTAACAATTGGCGTAAATGCCGTCCCACCAATGCCTCCTAAACTAGAAATGGTGAAACAGCCTCCTTGCATATCTTTCGGTAATAATTTGCCTTGACGCGCTTTTTCACTGATATCACCCAGTTCTTTGGCGAGCGTATAAATATCTTTTTGATCAACATCACGAACCACGGGGACGACTAAGCCATCGGGTGTATCAACCGCAACACCAATATGAAAATATTTTTTTATAATCAACGACTGACTATCGGGTGATAGTGAAGCATTAAAACGTGGAAACTCTTTCAATGCACCAACAACCGCTTTCATAATAAACACTAAAGGCGTTAGCTTTAAGCCACGAGCGTCTGCGTCTGATTTCTGCCCTTTTCGATACGACTCTAATTCGGTAATATCCGCCTCATCACATTGCGTCACATGTGGAATAGCGAGCCAATTTCGACGCAAATTGGTTCCGGTGAGTTTTTTAATTTTACTTAAGGCTTGTGTTTCAGTGTCACCAAATTTACTAAAATCGACGACAGGCATTTCTGGCAAGGTCAATCCAACATTGCCACCGTTTTGAGCTCGTACTAACTGCTGTTTAACATATAACTGGATATCGTCTTTAAGAATACGGCCTTTGGGGCCGGTTGCTGTGACACGTGACAAATCAACACCAAATTCACTCGCTAATCGACGTACCATAGGGGTCGCATGATAATGTGGATTGATCGCACTCGCTTCGGCTATTTTTGTCAGCTGTTGTACATCTTGTGAGGGGTTTATAGTACCTTGAATAGTCGGCGTTATGGATAGCGGGTTTGTTTGAGAAGGCGCATTTTTCGATAAAACATTTGATGAAATTGTTTCTTTATTGATCATTTCCTGAGTTTCAATCGCAACCACTTTTTGGCCTTCAGACAATTTATCCCCAATGTTGACGAATATTTCTTTAATGGTTCCTGCAGAGGTAGCTGGAACTTCCATCGTTGCTTTATCACTTTCTAAAGTAATCAAGCCCTGATCAATAGCAACGACATCACCAACTTTTACGTTAATTTCAATGACATCAACACTGTCAGCACCACCCAAGTCGGGAACAGTGACATCCAATATTTGCAATGAGCCAATAGACTTTTCAACGATTTCAGATGTGGTTATTTCAACAATCGCAACACACTGCCCTTCGGATAGTTTATCTCCAACGTTGACACAAATCTCTTTAATTTTTCCAGCGAATGTTGCAGGAACTTCCATCGTTGCTTTATCACTTTCGAGTGTCACAATCCCTTGATCAAGCGCTACGATATCTCCTAGCTTCACATTCAGTTCAATCACATCAACATGATCAGCGCCACCAAGATCGGGAACTAGAATTTCTTTTAATGACATCTTTTTTCCTCACATACTGACTGGATGCGGTTTAGCACTATTAATTTTATACTTTTCTTTCGCCTCTTTTGCAGCAATCGGCGGTAAATCGCCTCGTTGTACTAAAGCGACAATCGCCATATAAGCAATATAGTGTCGACTCACTTCAAAAAACTCGCGCAACGCTTCACGAGTATCACTGCGCCCAAAACCATCCGTGCCTAAAACATAATAATCGCTAGTAACATAAGCACGAACCTGTTCCGGGTAAGCACGAATATAATCTGTTGCAGCAATAATCGGCCCAATCATTTTTTCTAAACACTGTGCCAGATAACTTTTATCTTGAGTTTGATCTAGATTTAAATAGTGTTGACGCGCAATTTTTTCGGCATCACGTTTTAATTCATTAAAACTCGTCACACTCCAGACATCGGCTGAAATATTAAAATCCTGCGCCAATAATTCTGCCGCCGCCAAAGCCTCACGCAAAATAGTCCCCGAACCCCAAAGATTAACCCTTAATGAAGGTGCATCTGGAGATTTTTTTCAATAAATACATCCCTCTAACAATGCCTTCTTCTGCGCCGAGTGGCATCGCAGGATGCGTATATTTTTCATTCATGACCATCACATAGAAAAAGACATCTTCTTGATCATGAAACATTCGTTGTAGACCATGCCGAACAATCACCGCAAGCTCATATCCAAAGGTTGGATCATAAGCAACACACGTAGGAACGGTGCTAGCAACAATTAAACTATGACCATCCTGGTGCTGCAAGCCTTCGCCATCTAAAGTGGTACGACCGGCAGTACCGCCGAATAAAAACCCACGGGTACGCATATCAGCCGCCGCCCAAATAAAATCACCGACACGTTGAAACCCAAACATAGAATAGTAAGTAAAAATAGGAATCATGGGTAACGCATTGACACTATACGATGTTCCGGCTGCAATCCAAGAAGCCATACACCCTGCTTCTGTAATACCTTCCATCAGAATTTGGCCATTTTCCATTTCTTTATAATAAGAAATCTGGGCTTTATCTTCCGGCGTATATTGTTGCCCCAGTGGTGAATAAATGCCCACTTGACGAAACAAGCCCTCCATGCCAAACGTACGCACTTCATCGGAAAACATAGGAACGATATATTGACCAATATTTTTATCTTTCAATAAAGCAGATAATATACGCGCTAACGCCATTGTGGATGACATCTCACGTTCACCCGAACCCTGTAACAAAGCTTCAAACATAGAAAGATCAGGGACAGCTAACGTGTTGGCTTCACTAAAACGAGCAGGCAAATAACCCCCTAAGGCTTGTCGTCGTTGATGAAGATACCGAACTTCTTCACTGTCATTGCCTGGATGATAATACTCTAGATTCTTAATCTGCTCATCAGTTATCGGCAGATGAAAGCGATCACGAAATTTCTGAAGGTCTTCAAATGCCATATCCAGTTGATTATGGGCAATATTTTTACTTTCAGCACTCGATAAGCCATAGCCTTTAATCCCCATCAGCAATACCACTGTAGGACCTTTCGTGTGGTTCACGGCTTGGTCAAATGCCGCATAGACTTTTTCTCTGTCATGACCAGCTCGACCCAATTGATCAATCTGTTCATCAGACATATCCGCAACCAATGCGGCTAACTCTGAGTTTTGGTTGAAAAAATGCTCCCGAACGTATTGGGGACCGTGTGCGGCTAAGCTTTGCAAATCACCATCAACCAAAGCATCGAGCGCTTTTTGGAGAACACCATTTTTATCCTTTGCAAATAAGGGATCCCAAGCGCTGTTCCAAACGGCCTTCACCACATTCCAATCACAACCTCTAAATAAACCTTCTAATTCATCAATAATACGATGATTGCTCCGCACTAAACCATCTAAACGCTGTAAATTACAATTGACGACATAAACCAAGTTATCGAGTTTTTCATTTGCCGCCTGACACAGTGCCGCGCGTGATTCAGGCTCATCCATTTCACCATCACCACAAAATACCCAGACACGTCGTCCATCCGTATTTTGTAATCCACGATGATGGATATATTTCAAAAAGCGCGCCGCATAAACCCCTTGCATCTGACCTAAACCTAAAGAAACGGTTGCAAACTGCCAAAAATCTGGCATTAACCATGGATGAGGATAAGAAGATAAACCATGGCCGCCAATTTCTTGACGAAAATTATCGAGATGCTCCTGATCCAAACGACCTTCTAGATACGCACGGGCATAATTAATTTCAGAAGAATGACCTTGAAAATATACCAAATCACCCAATTGATTTTCTGTACGGCCTTTAAAAAAATGATTCAGTCCGACTTCATAGGCGGTTGAAATAGAATTGCATGAGGAAATATGCCCTCCTAAGCCTCCCGTTTTACGCTTTGAACGTAATACGATCATCACGGAATTCCAACGATTAATCGCTTCAATTTTTGCTTCTATCGCTTTATCGCCCACAAACGGAGCTTCTTGATCTTTTGTAAATGAATTACGATATCCGGTACGCAAGGATGTCGAGGAAACAGGAACCCCGACATTCGATGCTTTTTCCAATACCTGATCTAAAATAAATTTTGCTCGATCTGTTCCTTCGCGTTCAATCAAAGACGCTAATGCAGCAATCCATTCTTGAGTTTCCAATTCATTAAAATCGTTCATGTTGTTTGTCATGCACTCACCACCATCAAAATAAAATCACTAATGCCAATACGACTAACCAAATAAAGAGTGAACGGCAAACTAAATAATAAGCTTCATCAAACTGCGCCAAGACAACCGTTTTCGTTAGACTATCATTCACATTCACTGCCACATAGCCGCATTCATATAAAATATCATGCGGGTTATTAAGGCCAGAGGTACACTTTGCTCGCCATTGCGTAAAAATATCGATAAAATGCCCCGCTAGGCAAAAAGTAAACGCTAACAATCTCGCAGGCACCCAATCTAAAACAGCCGTCAGCTGCGCGGCCAAACGATGAGTATTTTCTATCACACCATCCTCACGATAAATAGACAGTTTTTGTAACAATCGATAGAAAATCGCTCCGGCTGGACCTAATAACACAAACCAAAATAGTATAGAAAAAATACGCTGTAATGACGCGCGATAAAAAGCTTTCAGCAATACAGATGCCGTAACATCGCCAGATTCAATGACATCAAAATGCTCACGTAATAAATCCCTCGCCGTTTCTATATTGCCTGCATCAATCTGTTCATAACACTCGCGCGTTTGAATATGGAGATGTGTGTTTCCTAAACAATAGACGAGAATGGCTAAATCAAAAATCCAACTCGGCCAACCAAAAGAAATGCGTGCTAAAAAAATATGGGCTAAGTAAACAGCCAGTATCAGAGGTAAGACGCCAAAAGATAGTGAAAGATACGCATTTTTGCACATTAAACGAGCAAGTTTCTGTGAATAACGTTCAAACCAATAATGATCACGGATCGGATGAATAAATAAAGCAATCCGCTCAATCAACAACGCCAATAAAATAATCACTAATGCCATACTATATTCCTATTCGACCGTTACTAGCTTTTTATCTTTACGCAAACTATTCCAAGCAATCACTGGACCTAACACCACGTATAAAGAAAAAGCGTAAAATAAAACTTGCGCGGGATCCAAAGCAACCAGCATCACTAAAATCACGGTAAAGATTAATACCGTAAAAGGAACATGAGATCGAAAATCGAGTACTTTAAAGCTATAATACTTGATATTGCTCACTTGTAAGATTCCAACCACTACTGTCAGTAGTGCCATCGGTATAGCAATATTTTTACCCAGCACGACTGTATTTTCTAACAAAAACCATACGGCACCAACCAAAACTGCGGCCGCCGCAGGGCAGGCTAAACCAATAAAAAAACGTTTATCCGCCCCATCTAATTGGGTATTAAACCGCGCCAAACGCAAAGCTGTACACGCAACATAAAAAAATGCACACAACCATCCTATTTTACCTAGGGAATTGAGAGACCAAGTGTACAAAATAAATGCTGGCGAAAGTCCAAAGGCCACCATGTCCGACAAACTATCATACTCCGCACCAAAAGCACTTTGCGTATTTGTTAATCGAGCAACACGGCCATCTAAACCATCAGCAATCATCGCAATGAATGTTGCCACACATGCAATCGAAAAATGATGCTGCATTGCGGCGATAATCGCATAGAAAGCAGCGAATAAAGCCGCTGTTGTAAAAATATTGGGCAATAAATAGATGCCACGTTTTGGATTAGGCTTAATAGAGACTTCTTCTGGCATAACTAGCTCCGATTCTTTAACGGTAAAAGATATCCCAGTTGGGTCAGTCAAGCAAGTCTATCCTGAGTGAAAAAATATTTTTATTTCTCTTGCACAGCGATAAAGTACACAGTATATTGTGTCTCACGAGATTCGCTATACAACATATAGTGAAATAATCAACATTTTTCGTTATCTACTCTATTGTGTAAAATTTAATTAAGAGAGTCTTATGAGTACAGAATATCAAGCATCCATTGAAACTGCTTCAAGCAAGCACAGCACCCCAGAACACAATATCCAGCCTGGTTTTCTTTATGTTTTGCGTCGAACACACCAAATACAGGAGGGTAAAAAACCTGTAATGGATTATAATCAAGAAAAAATCTACATGGCCGTCACTAAAGCTATCATCGCTGTCGAAGGTGAAGAGGCGGTCGGTTCAACGCGAGTCCACCATCTATCTCGAGATATTGCTCAACAGATTACCGATCGTCTAATGATTCATATACACAGTAACAATATAATCCCGATTGAAGATATACAAGACCAAGTAGAACTCGCCTTAATGCGAGCTGGCGAACAAAAAATTGCCCGAGCCATATGTTCTCTATCGAGAAGATCGCCGAAAAGCGCGCGAGCTTGCCGCAAAAAAAAGCAATAATCAAGTCACGCTGAGAATTACCGTACAAAATGGCCATCTCATCCCCCTCAATATTAAAGCACTAGAAAAACGCCTGGAAACCGCCTGTCAAGGACTGGCGCATGTTAATCCGAATAGAATTTTGCAAGACACTATTCGGAATATTTTTGATGGAATTTCTGCCGCTGATCTCTCTAAGGCTTTAATCATGTCAGCGCGAACGATGATTGAGCGCGAGCCAAATTATACGTACGTTACTGCTCGCTTACTCTTGGACACCTTACGTGGAGAAGCGCTCTCATGTGTTGGCGTCGGTGATGATGCCACCTACGAAGAAATGACAAACCTATATCCTGACTATTTTAAAGCATTTATTCGTAAGGGAATTGAGTTAGAGATGCTTGATGAACGCTTAGGGCAAATCTTCGATCTCGATACATTAGGCGCTGCTTTACATCCAAAACGCGATTTACAATTCACCTATTTAAGCATACAAACCTTATATGATCGTTACTTTTTACATACCTTTGGGGTTCGTTATGAGCTACCTCAAGCGTTTTATATGCGCGTTGCCATGGGACTAGCCCTCAATGAAGACAATCCAACCAAACGCGCGATTGAATTTTATGATCTAATCTCCAGCTTCGATTATATGACATCGACGCCAACATTGTTCAATGCGGGTACCCGCCGCCCCCAATTATCTAGCTGTTTTTTAACCACTGTCCCTGACGATTTAGATGGAATTTATGGAGCAATTAAAGACAATGCTCTTCTATCCAAATTTGCCGGCGGCCTTGGTAATGATTGGACTCCTGTGCGTGCCATTGGTGCGCGAATTAAAGGAACGAATGGAAAATCGCAAGGAGTCGTACCCTTTTTAAATGTAGCCAATGCGACAGCCATTGCTGTCAATCAAGGAGGAAAACGTCAAGGTGCTGTGTGTGCTTATTTAGAGACATGGCACCTCGATATTGAAGAATTTCTAGAACTACGCAAAAATACCGGCGATGAACGCCGCCGCACGCATGATATGAACACAGCGAACTGGATTCCTGATTTATTCATGAAACGCGTGATTCAAAAAGAAAACTGGACTTTATTTTCACCCGATGATACCCCTGATTTGCATGATCTATACGGTGAAGCCTTTGAAAAACGTTATGTCGACTATGAACAGCAAGCGACTGAGGGAAAAATTCGACTATTTAAAACAATTCCAGCCTTAAATTTATGGCGAAAAATGCTCAGTATGCTCTTTGAAACTGGCCATCCATGGATGACTTTCAAAGACCCCTGTAACTTACGCTCACCCCAACAACATTGTGGGGTCGTGCACAGCTCAAACCTCTGTACTGAAATTACCCTCAATACATCGAAAGATGAAATTGCTGTTTGTAATTTAGGCAGTATTAATATGGCCGCTCATATTGATACCTCAGGGAAACTCAACAGTCAAAAATTGCGCCAAACGGTACGCACGGCTGTCCGGATGCTCGATAATGTATTAGATGTCAACTTTTATTCTGTCCCACAAGCTCGACGTGCGAATATGAAACATCGGCCTGTTGGATTAGGAATTATGGGTTTTCAAGATGCTCTCTACATAAAACGTTTAGCTTATGCCTCTGAAGAAGCGGTAAAATTTGCCGATGAATCGATGGAACTGATCAGTTATTATGCGATTGAAGCATCGGCAGACCTTGCGTTGGAACGTGGTTCCTACGAAAGCTTTGAAAATTCTTTATGGCACCGAGGAGTATTACCCATCGATTCGATTGATTTACTCGCAAAAACCCGCGGTGCTTATCTCGAGCAAAATAATGACCACACATTAGAATGGGGAAATCTGCGGGAACGTGTCAAAAAAGGAATGAGGAACTCAAATGTGATGGCTATTGCACCAACGGCGACCATCTCTAATATTTGCGGAGTGTCGCAATCGATTGAGCCGACTTATCAAAATCTGTATGTCAAATCTAATCTTTCTGGCGAGTTTACCGTGATCAACCCCTATTTGGTTGAAGAACTCCGTCAACTAAACCTTTGGGATGATGTCATGGTCAATGACTTAAAATATTACGATGGCAGTTTGACCAATATTGCTCGTATCCCACCAGCGATTAAAGAACGTTTTGCCACCGCCTTTGAAATTGATTCACATTGGTTAATTGAAGCCGCTTCCCGACGACAAAAGTGGATTGACCAAGCGCAATCCTTAAATCTTTATATGTCTGCTCCTTCTGGTGCAAAACTAGACGCATTATATAAATTTGCTTGGAAGCGTGGATTAAAAACAACGTACTATTTGCGAAGTTTAGGCGCAACAAGCACGGAAAAATCGACGGTTGAAAATACAAATTTGAACGCTGTGAAAATGGAAACAAATGCTGCACCCAAAGCGTGTTCCATCGATAACCCTGACTGCGAAGCCTGTCAGTAGCCATTTTAAAAAAATTTGCGAGGTAATCATCATGTCTGCAATACATAATAATATCGGTCTTGAAACGGTTCAAATGGGCGCTCGCCGTATCCACGTTGATGAAAAGCGGATTATCAATTCTCGCGCTGATTTGAATCAATTATTTCCTCTCAAATATGATTGGGCATGGCAAAAGTACTTACATGCTTGTGCCAACCACTGGATGCCGCAAGAAATTAACATGGCCGCAGATATCGCGATGTGGAAAGATCCCCATGGCTTAACCGAGGATGAGCGTTTGGTCTTTATGCGAGCGATTGGATTTTTTTCAACGGCAGACTCCCTCGTGGCGAACAACTTAGTATTGGCTGTCTATCGCCATATTACTAACCCTGAGTGTCGTCAATACTTATTGCGACAAGCCTTTGAAGAAGCCTTACACACGCATAGCTATACCCATATTATTCAATCTCTCGGTTTAGATGAGGGGGAAGTATTCAACATGTACCGTGAGGTTCCGTCTATTCATGATAAAGCCGCATGGTCATTACCGTTTACTCAAGACTTAGCGAACCCACATTTTACTACAGGAACGCCTGAGAATGATCAGCGCTTATTGCGTGATCTTGTCGCTTTTTATGCGATCTTTGAAGGTATTTTCTTTTATGTCGGATTTGTGCAAATGCTAACATTCGGTCGACGGAACAAAATGACGGGATCTGCCGAACAAATTCAATATATTATGCGAGATGAGTCCATGCATCTTAATTTTGGTATTGATGTGATTAATCAAATTAAAATTGAAAACCCTCACCTATGGACCAAAGAATTACAAGAAGAAATTCACGACATGATTCACGAAGCGACACAGTTAGAATATCGTTATGCCGAAGACACGATGCCAAGAGGTATTCTGGGTCTTAACGCCCCCATCTTTAAAGATTACATGCAGTTTATTGCAAATCGACGGTGTGTTCAATTAGGCTTAAAAGAGTTATACTCGGGTGCACAAAACCCTTTTCCGTGGATGAGTGAAATCATGGATTTGAAAAAAGAAAAAAATTTCTTTGAGACACGCGTTACGGAATACCAAACGGGGGGTACATTAAACTGGGATGAGGAATAAACAGATAGAATATCAGATAATTTTCAAGAGAGACTAGATCAATGTTTCAAACCACTACTCTTCATGGCAATATTAGCGTTCGTCTTGAACACCGTAACACTTCTTATAAGTTTCAAAAACAAAAAATCGAAGGATCTCTTGCGGATACAAAAGCAGCTCTTGCACTAGCCGATAACCTGAAAAGAACTCTCTCCCTCAAAGACTCTCAACTGAGTATGGCCATCGAATGGGCTGAAAACAACTTAGCTCATCTACCGGACGGCGCGAAGATTAAACGTAGAAAAACAAAAAATCAATACACTTATTGGACCCGTATTTTCAACGGAGAAACGGATATAACACCGGAATGTATTATACATTTAGAACACTCTTTACTCAAAGTAAACGAACATTGGATGGTTATTGTAAAAGGTGCTTGCCTATTGCATAATTTTAGCAAGAAAAATCCCTTGCTTGAATCTAACCGAGGCGAACGTATCATACGTTTACAAATACAACCGTTAACCAAACAAACACATACCCTCAAAGCCATAAAAACCTTAACGACAATCACCGAGAAACAAGACGATTGTCTCGCAGAAGCTGAAGCGGTTAATCATATTCGCGGAAAGAATACTGCCTATGCCGCCTCCCGAAAAACTACGTTAGCCCAAGAAAATGATGTCGATGTTCAGTACATGACAGATATTTTTCTAGGGATTAACCTGTTTGATCTCATTATGAATAACGATATCGCCCCCGACTTGAGCCGACTAGCTAACAGCTCTATAAAGGGTGCCTGAATCAGCCGACGCTTGTGGTGGCGTTTTTTCGGCCAGGGATCAGGGAAGTAAATGTGCACCCCAGTCAGTGACTCGGGCAC
>JAJOJD010000034.1 GCA_021208965.1 Gammaproteobacteria bacterium | reverse complement strand
TAATAATAATAATTGTTTATATTAGAAAATCTTATAAAGATATGGATACGAACGCCTTACAATCTTTTATTGCGGTTGCGGAAACCGTTAGTTTTACTAAAGCGGCAGCGCGTGTTCATCGTACACAGTCGGCCATCAGCCAACAAATAAACAAGCTCGAAATATTATTAGGAAAACGATTATTCGTGCGAACTAAAACAAAAACACTTTTTTTAATCGCCCGAAGGAGAAATTTTCTTGGGGTACGCACGCCAAATTTTTGCTTTACATCATGAAGCAATCGATCGGTTTAAACATCCAGAATTGGAAGGCGAGGTTCGATTTGGCCTTCCCGAGGACTTTGCAAGCATCTATTTGTCTGATGTGTTAGCAGATTTTTCACGGATTCATCCTCGGATTCTTTTGAATATTCAATGTGATTTTACTGTTAATTTGTTGAGTCGATTTAAAAAAAAAGAATTCGATTTAGTGCTCGTTAAAATGAATCGACCAGAAGATTTTCCAAATGGTTTAGACGTTTGGTCTGAACCTCTTCGATGGGTCGGTGATGCAAACTTGATAGATCATCAAAAACCACTGCCATTAGTATTGGCACCCAATCCCTGTGTATATCGAGCATCGGCGATTGAAACTCTTGAAAAGACAAGTGTTCCATGGCGATTAGTATTTTCGAGCACTAGTTATGCCGGAACGGTTGCAGCTGTTAAGGCAGGCTTAGGAATTACCGTCATGCCATATACGATGATACCTCATGAGTTGCACGCAATAGACCTGCCCTTGTTACCGAAACTGGCTGATGCCCATGTGTCTTTGCTGAAACATCAAGCAAATCAAGCGCCAGTCAATAGTCTCGAACAGTTTGTTTTGCAAAAGCTACAGTAAAAAATTAGGGCGATTTTAAATAACCACCCTCAAATAAAATTTTTTCTGGCACAGGCTTAAGATTTTTAACCACATGACATTTAGATAAAAGCCACAAAATTATATAGGTAATATCGAGCTGATACCAAACAAAACCTTGGCATGCTGAGCTTGCATATCGATGATGATTGTTATGCCATCCCTCACCAAACGCAAGTAAAGCGATGCATAAATTATTTCGACTGTCGTCTTTAGTATTAAACCGCCGTGAACCAAAAAGGTGAACAATTGAATTGACTGAATATGTCACATTATTAACAAATACTGTTGGCAAAAAAAATCCCCAGACTAGTCCGCTAACACCCCAGCATAAATATAAAAAAATAAGAAATGGATCGGAGACAAATACCAATAACGTTCAAGAAATCTTAACTCAGGAAAAGCGGTAAAATCTTTGATTAAAGAATAGCGCGCTTTTAAATTTTTTTTCTGCATGAACCAAAAAAAATGACTATGCCAAAAACCATATAAAACGGGACTATGGACATCGCCTTCTTGGTCAGAGGCGTGATGGTGATGACGATGATGCGATGCCCACCATAATGGCCCTCCTTGCAAAGAACAAGCAGAAAAATATGCTAGAATAAACTGAAAAAAACGACTGGTTTGAAATGATTTGTGCGAAAAATAGCGATGATACCCTGCCGTTAAACAAAAAACACGAAGGCTATAGCTAGCTAAAAATAAATAAAGATCAACCCGATGAAACGGAATAAAAAAAATAGAAAAAGCCGAACGCATGAATGGCAAAAACAATCATTATCACTAACAGAGAATATCGAGAGAAAAATGTATTAAGAAAATTAGCGCAATATCGAAACATAATTGACCTAAAAATTAATCTAAAACATATTTACGCATAAAATAAAAATATACGCGATAAGGAACAAACCGTAATGTTTTCATAATAAGGGACATTTTTTGGGGAAATGTATTTCAAATTTTTTAGTCGATAACTCAGAAAAAATAAAATTTGCAGCTTGCTCAGCCGATATGATATACGGCATAAAAAATTTATTTTTTTGGTTAACCGTGTTTTTACAAATCCTGGGTTAATTAAGCGTAATCCGCATTTAGGATTTTCAGCGCGTATACTTTCTATTAAATTAATCACCGCCGCTTTGCAAGCCGCATAAGGCTGTGAATGAGGCAACCCAATATAGCCTGCAATACTGGATGCGACTAAGAGTTGACAAGAATGATGATTTTTTAAATAGGGCAACATCAATTTTAATAAATATATCACCGATTTTAAATTAACCTCTAGCGTCATATTAATCACTTCAAGCGACATTTCTTCAAGCCTAGCAGGCTCATAATAACCAGGAAAATAAAAATATAATCAAACGATTGGTTTTCTAATACAGACTGCGTTATCAATGAAAAATCATTAAAATGAGTAACATCTAAAGCATAAATTTTCGCTTTTTTGCTCAACTCATCATTGAGCTGATCTAAATCAGAGAGATAACGAGAAGATAATACTAAATCACAGCCAAGGCTATCGAGCTTTTTTGACAAAGCTCGCCCAATGCCTTGACTTGCGCCAATAATCCAAACAGTTTTATGTGTATATCTATTCATTTTTAAGCATCGACAGATTTTTTATTCATGACTAACGTTAAAGATCCGACAGTAATGCCAAATTTTTTGAAACTATTCTGGTTAATCAGAACATTATTATTCATCAGATACATCCAATCGTCAAAGCTTAAACGATAAATCGAATGATTGACTTTAACATCCATTTTATATTTCCAGTTCATGGCATTACCCTCAATGAAAATCTTAGCAACACCAATCACATCAGACGTTCGTCCTTCGTAATAATGGTCATTAATTTTTTTAATTGTCCAGATACGATGATCGATTTTTCCGTTGTAATAATGCATTTCTTCTTTAAAAGTGCATATCCCATCTCCCCAAGTGGCATTCCCTGAAAAATCAAATTGCTGTGTTACGCGACCACGCCAATCTTCAATAAACCCTGAACCCACAATATCGCCGTTTAAAAAAGTCTCTAACGATAATCTTGGTTGAAAGTCTTTATATAGAGAGACTTTATTTGAACAGCCTGACAAGAAAACATTTAACATCATCACGGTTCCTATCGTTATTATTAATTTAATTAAATTACTCATTATGATCCACCTCTAATTGCACAACATTAATTCGTTGTGTTTTAAATGCCGCGATGCATGAAGATAAATAAAACTTCCACATACGTTGAAATCGTTGATCAAAACCCATTTTCAATAAACCGTTTTCTTGCTCACAAAAACGTTTAAGCCATTGTTCTAATGTTTTAGCATAATCTAATCCAAAAAAATAAGCATCATGAAATTTTTAATCTAGCATTTATTAATATTTTTTTCTAACGCCGCCATGTCACGGCAACATGCCGCCAGGGAAAATATGTGTCCGAATAACATCCGTACCTCGGCAATAATTTTTAAATAATTTGTCATCAATAATAATCGATTGAATAAGCGCTTTACCATTTGGTTTTAATAACCGCTTGATTGTTTTAAAATAGATTGGCCAATATTTTTGACCAACGGCTTCAAGCATTTCAATTGAAACAATAATATCATACTTTTCTTTTTGATGACGATAATCCTCTAGTGCAATTTCTATATTATCAGAATATTTTTTCAATCGTTTTTGCGCATAATTTTTTTGTTGTTCTGACAGCGTAATTCCTTTCACTCTATATTCTCCAAACTGCATAGCTTTTTCTATAAAAGCCCCCCAGCCACAACCGATTTCTAAAATACTCCCCTGAGTGTTAGATATTTTATTTAAAATCCGTTGATATTTTTGGTGTTGCGCGTTAAGCAAAGTATCATTTTTTTGGTGATATATTCCGGATGAATATGTCATCGACTCATCAAGCCAAAGAGAATAAAATTCATTGCCGAGATCATAATGTGCATGAATATTTTTTTTGCTTTGTTTAACCGTATTTCTTTGTGTCAGGTAACCTAATTTAGCAATAAGATTGTAAAAAAAATTGCCTTTCATGTAAGCTGAAAGACAGTCCTCGTTATACAACCCGAATAATAATAAACGTGTTAAATTTTTGGTATTAAAATAACCATCGCGATAATCCTCAGCAAAGCCAATGTCGCCTTTAATCATTAGATTAACAATCACTCGCCAATCATTGAGCTGAATGTCGGCAACTATTCCTTCATGAGATCCTTTAAAATGCAATAATTCTCCCTCAGGAGTCGTTAAGAATAATTCTCCATACTGGATACGTTTCAGGCTTTTTATTAATTTAATTTTTACATTTTTTTCAAACATACTTATCCTTAATTTACAATCTATTTTTTAATTTTAATCGCATCAGTAATTCTTTGTTCGCTTTGTTGAGGTAGCCGAT
>JAJOJD010000075.1 GCA_021208965.1 Gammaproteobacteria bacterium | reverse complement strand
CAACTTTTTGCCACTTTATTCCACTTTTTTCCTTTTTCTACGGGTTTATACGAGTTTCCATCAGAAATTTAAATAAAATATATTCAAAAAATGATGGTTGTGACTAAAGGGATAAGAAGACACAATATATTGTGTCATGTCGATTTTTGTACGAAAATCTTGAGGAAAATATTAGGGAAAACCCTTGTTTTCAGAAGAAGTAAAGCGGAAAAAGGGTCGACCGATAAGCCGGGTTCTGTCGTGGACAATCATTCATCTAGGATGCTAATCACTTAGCACCTCAAGCAACTTACCCGAGTACAGCGCGAGCCACGCCAAACGTACTCCTATTTAGTCTTGCTCCGAGTGGGGTTTACCCTGCCGCTTTTGTTACCAAAAGCGCGGTGCGCTCTTACCGCACCATTTCACCCTTACCGCTGAAAAAGCAAACGGCGGTATATTTTCTGTGGCACTAGCCGTAGGCTTTCGCCCCCCAGCCATTAACTGGCACTCTGCTCTATGGAGCCCGGACTTTCCTCCCCCACAACGTGGCGGCGATTGTCTTAGTCAACCCAAGGACCAACTATACCACAAAAAAAACGATAAAACCCAACGCTAAAAATAACTTATAATAGAAGCTCAGTAACGCCATGCTTAATCAAGGCTTTCCGCAGGGTTTTCAACGCAATTAACTGAATTTGTCTCACCCGTTCTCGGGTTAACCCAACAGCTTCGCCGACTTCTTCCAACGTTTGATGTTCAAACCCTTCCAAACCAAAACGACGGCATACGACCTGCCGTTGACGCTCGTCAAGCTCATCAAGACAGAGCGTCAAACTTTTCATTAAATCTTCTTGGGCCAACGAATCAACAGGATTAGGCGTCGTATCATCAGGCAATGTTTCCATCAAGGTTTTACTGCCTTCTTCATGCCCAACTAATACATCGGCTGAAACCGCATCATCAATCAAGTAAAAAGCCTCTTTCACCTCATGCAAAGGCAAATCAAGATATTTAGCGACTTCTTCGGCTGAGGGCTCTCGACCCAATTCTTTCGTCATTTTTTTGCGCGAAGATAAGTACTGAGCTCTTTGATCACATGAACCGGTAACCGAATCGTACGGGTCTGGTTCATGATCGCACGCTCAATGGATTGCCTAATCCACCAAGTCGCATACGTTGAAAAACGAAAACCACGTTCAGGCTCATATTTCTCAACCGCGTGCATTAACCCTAAATTTCCTTCATTAATAAGGTCTAGCAAGGGCAAACCACGATTGTAATATTTTCGCGTAATTTTTACGACTAAGCGTAAATTACTTTCTATCATCCGATTACGCGCTTTAATATCCCCTTCTTTTGCCAAACGGCCGTAGTGCTGTTCTTCTTCAGCTGTCAGCAATGGCGTAAAACCGATGTCGTTCAAGTAAATTTGAGCAGGATCAAAACGAGAATCATCTATGCCCAAACCCTTACTTTTTGGCAAAGGCTCATCATCAGAGATTTCAACTTCTTCGGACATATCCTCAACAGAGGAGGTCTCAGCCAGAGTAGACACAGAAACAGATATATCATCTGCATAGATTTTGGACATTATTTTCTCCTTTTTATACAAGCTTCCCGTCAGAAAAACGGGGCATATTCCATTATGCGAAACTTTCCGGTTTTGCTTTTATCGTTTTTTAACCGCACTCATTCATCATACGAGAAAAACCTAGGAATAGTCAAAAAAAATCGATAATTTATTTTACGGGTATGATACACCCTTTATTGGTATAAAAAATTTACGATTCATCCGGCTTGATGGCAATCTCAATATATTCTTCGCCACGCTTCACCATTCCGAGCTCGCCTCGAGCATGGGCTTCCAACTCACAAGGATCTTTTTTAATTTTAATGACTTTATTGCGCAAGGCTTCATTTTCCTTTAACTGATGCATCAAGACAGATTTTTCGCGATGCAAGCGTTCTTTTAAACGATGATTTTGAATCAACCCGCCATCAGAAAACCAAAACTCATATTGTAATAGAACAAATACAACGCCCAAGATAATGATAAAGAAATAACGACGTATGCAATTCATTACTCACCCTAAGAATCGTTCAAATACGGTTTTTCCAAGATAACGCGCCGTTTTGCCTAAAAGCGATTCTATCCGTAACAACTGATTATATTTAGCCATTCGATCTGTTCGACATAAAGAACCTGTTTTAATTTGGCCTGAATTGACCGCAACAGCCAAATCAGCAATCGTTGTATCTTCTGTTTCACCAGAGCGATGAGAAATAATGACACCATAATTTGCTTCTTGCGCTAAACGAATGGCCTGGAGTGTTTCGGTTAATGTGCCGACTTGATTGGGTTTGATCAAAATAGCATTGGCAACGTTTTCCTCAATCCCGCGTTTCAAGAGAGACGAATGTGTCACAAATAAATCATCGCCCACTAACTGAATCTTGTCACCTAACCGAGTGGTTAAATACGACCACCCCAGCCAATCGTCTTCAGCCATCCCGTCTTCAATAGACAGAATAGGATACTGGCGAGTTAAATGAGATAAATAATCTGCAAATTCCTGACTATCAAGATTCCTATTCTCAGCCGACAAATAATATCGCCCGTCTTTGTAAAACTCAGTACTCGCAATATCCAAGCCAAGATAGACGTCTTGCCCTGGTTTATAACCTGCGCTTTCTACAGCCGACAAAATAAAATCTAACGCCGCGTCATTCGAGGGTAAGTTAGGCGCAAATCCTCCCTCATCGCCAACGGCCGTATTGAATTTTTTCTGTTTTAATAGGCTTTTTAACGCGTGAAAAATTTCTGCCCCACAACGCAAGGCTTCTGAAAAAGACGCAAATCCAACCGGCAGAATCATAAATTCTTGAATATCGATAGTATTGTCAGCATGGGCGCCTCCATTGATAATATTCATCATAGGCACCGGTAAAGTAACTGCTGCATCCCCCCCCAAAGAAAGAAACAAGGGTAAAGACCGTACTTCTGCGGCTGCTCTCGCAACAGCCAAAGAAACCGCCAACATGGCATTTGCGCCTAAATGCGATTTGTTTTCTGTCCCATCTAAATGAATTAATGCGTCATCAATTGCTGCTTGATCATCCACACGCATTCCCACAATTTTTTTAGCCATCATTCCATTCACGGCTAAAACAGCATTGATGACGCCTTTTCCTCCATAACGACTATCATGATCACGCAACTCAATGGCTTCTTTTGATCCAGTAGACGCGCCAGAGGGCACAATCGATCGAGCAACAATACCGTTATTCAATGTTATTTGCGCTTCTACCGTTGGATTCCCACGAGAATCCAGCACCTCAATCGCGTGAAGCTTGGTTATGATGGACATTAGCGATTCCTGCCTTAAAAAAGGCTAACAATAACAAAAAAATTATGGCAGTTGAAGGTGGGTTTTAACAAAAGGCAAGGTAATTTTATGATGTTGCTGTAGAGAAAGCGTATCTAACTGTTCCAACAGTTTTAACTGTGTGCGCATATCACGAGGATAATGCGTTAAAAAATACTGCGCCACATTTTTCGGCAGAACAAAACCACGATGTACTGCATTTTGCTGCAAACAAATAAGCTTATCCTGATCAGACAGCGGAGCAAGAAAATAAGCCAAACCGGAGTTCAAACGGGAAACTAAGTCTTTCAATTGAAAATGACAAAGAGAAATCGCTCGATGAGCCCCCACAATCAAACGGCATCCATTTTCTTGCAAACGATTAAAAAGATCAAACAAGGCTTCTTCCCACTCTGGCTGGCCAGCAATAAGCTCAATATCATCGAAACATACCAATGAAATTTGATCTAATTCAGCCAATATACTAGGATCTACATGTAATACATCTTTCAAAGGCAAATACACATTTTCTATTCCGTGTTGCGTCGCATCATCACAAATTGCTTGCAATAGATGGGTCAACCCATCCCCCTCCTCAGCCCAAACAAAAGCATAATTATCACTCGCACCTCGAGCAACCACTTGTAAACCATGCACTACGCCTCTATTTGGACCTAAAATAAAATTATTGAGATTCGCCTTAAAACGCAAACGTAAATTAAAAACTAACTGCATACAGACTCGTGCGAAAGAATATTTTTGATAATAACACAGACCACCGCGGCCACTGGCAATGCCAGCAGAACCCCCAGAAACCCAAATAAGTACCCGCCAACTAAGACAGAAAAAATGACAGCCACCGGATGTAACCCTATTTTATCTCCGACTAAACATGGCGTAAGAAAAGTACTTTCAGCGATTTGGCCAATCATATAAATACCAAGCACATACATAACTTGCATAAAAGAATGCGATTCTATATACATCACAAGACTAGCAAAACTGATACCGACAATAAAACCAACATAAGGCACGATCGCCAAAAGGCCAGAAACAACACCGACTAAAAAAGCAATAGGCAATCCAATCAGCCATAATCCTATTGAATAAATAACCGCCAAACAAAGCATCACTAACAATTGTCCTCGTAAAAAAGCACTAACAATCGCATTTGCCTGTTCAGCGACACAGCATACAGAATGACGCGAAGCACTAGGCAATAAACGTCGAATATTTTCTAGAATCATCGGCCAATCTCGCATTAAGTAAAAGGCAACAACAAAAACTAATAACATATTCGCGAAAAAAGTGATAATCGCATACGTTGACTGCGCCGCTGTCTGCATGAACAATGACACCAGATTACCGATTTTTTGTGAGTGCTCTGCTAATTTTTTCTTAACCATTGCCACATTGAAAAGATCATCAGAGGCAGGATGATGGCTAAGCCAAACCACTGCCTTATGTTGAAACCAAGAAATGAACAGCGGAATCTTTTGGATCACTATTAATAGTTGCTCTTGCGCAATTGGCATAAGCACAATAATAGGAACAATTAAAAATATCGTGAGCACCATAAAGACAGCGAGGACACCCAATGAGCGCGGTATTTTTTTTGTGATGACAGTACGTTACCATAGGATTACCAAGATACGCCAATAACACGCCCAAAAAAAAGGGAGTAATAATCGGAGATAAATAATAAAGCAAACACCCCAAGAAAATGACTAATACGAACCATCGCAGCATCATACTATTTGACATAACCACCTTCATTTAAGCGCTCCACTGAAAAAACAAGGCAGGACTCGTGAGCTGCAAATCCTCCGAACCAATGACAGAAAGATGTTGACTGAACAATGCTTTTTGAAATACGTCCAGATGTTTATAGTCCACAACAACCTTGAGAATGAGTGAATGATTATTCACCTCCTCAATCATGGCTGACTTTACTCCGTTGGCCTCAGAAAAATAAGCCAGTACCTCATTGAACGACTTAACAGAATCTACACCTCGAATATGAATCATGACGTAATAGGACTGAGAAGCCTTGTCAAGCACCCCTGACAAGGGCAAGGTATGAGGGTCAAAATTTATTCGAATAGTCAATTTTTCTGGCTGTTCAGGATCAGAAAGATACGAAAAGCTTGAAATATACTGTTCAGGGTGTTGCAGCAAATCGGATAAATCTACGGTGTAACGATGTGGATCTAAACGCTCAAATAATACTTGAGCCGCTTCTGAGAACACTTTCGCCCGCTCCTCTTGAGATTCAGTATTCACAGGCAAATTAACTTGATAAATATCAACAGCATTCCCAAAAGCGGGTAAAACAAAGAAAATAGCGAGAATTAGCGATGTTAATTTATACCACATAGTACTTTACTATACGATTATGATTGCATAAATGGAAAGGTTCAGTATATATTTTTAAAAAAAATAAAGATAGGGAAGTATTATGATCATTAAGTCTCAATTAATCCAAGTGATTGCTAAAGCAGTTCCAAGCCTTTCAGAAAAAAATATTACGCTTGGCGTTAACCAGATTATCGAAAAACTCTCTGCAGCTCTCACCGAAAAAAAACGGATAGAGATTAGAGGATTCGGGGCTTTTTCTGTACGCTTTCGAAACAGCACGTTAGCTCGGAATCCAAAAACAGGGGAAAAAGTTAAAACCAAAGCAAAATATCGAGTACATTTCAAACCCGGAAAAGAAATGCGTGAAAAAATCAACCTGATGTATGGCGCACCTATCCATACTGATAACATCGAGCCTTGAAACAAGGTGAGATTTATGTCTCCGGCAGCGTAACTCCAACTTGACCTTGATATTTTCCGCGACGATCTTGATAAGAGACCGTACACGGTTCATCTCCTTGTAAAAATAACATCTGAGCGACGCCTTCATTCGCATAGATTCTTGCTGGCAAAGGGGTTGTGTTTGAAAATTCTAACGTCACCTGCCCTTCCCACTCAGGCTCTAAGGGCGTCACATTAACTATAATCCCACAGCGTGCGTAAGTTGATTTACCTAAACAAACGACCAGGACATTACGCGGAATACGAAAATATTCTATTGTTCGGGCCAACGCAAACGAATTTGGGGGAATAATACAAACATCAGAACGAACGTCAACAAAACTTTCAGGCGTAAAATTTTTCGGATCAACAATCGCAGAATTTATATTCGTAAACACCTTAAACTCTGGGGCACAACGCACATCATAACCATAGCTAGAGACCCCATAGGAAACAATTTTATTGCCATTCGATTCCCGCACTTGCTTTGCTTCAAACGGCTCAATCATTCGATGTCCCTGTGCCATTTTTGTAATCCACTTATCCGATAAAATTGCCATTATGTCTCTTCATCACACATCAATATCAGGAAACATACGGGATTTTTGATCATCTTTCAAGGACAAATAATGAATAACTTTTTTTGCGATATCAAAAAAATATCCCGCATAGACGCCACGAGGCTCATGAACAACGGGAGGACAACCTTGATCCACTTGTTCTCGAATACTCATCGCCAATGGAATGCGGCCTAACACAGGAATATCATACTCTTGTGCCACTTTATTTGCGCCTTCTTTGCCAAAGATAGCCGATGAATGACCACATGCGTCACAAATATGCATACTCATATTCTCAACGAGACCAAGCAGAGGAATATTCACTTTTTTCATCATTTCAATCGCTTTTCTTGCATCAATCAATGAGACATCTTGCGGAGTTGTAATAACAACGGCAGCCGTAACAGAAATTTTTTGGGCCATCGTGAGTTGAATGTCTCCTGTACCCGGGGGTAAATCAATAATTAAGTAATCTAGTTCACCCCACTCGGTATCACGAACTAGCTGTTGCAAAGCCCCGCTCACCATTGGCCCACGCCAAATAGCTGGTTGACTCGCTTCGGGCATTAAATAAGCGATAGACATAGACGCAATGCCATATCGCATCACTGGTTGTACGAATTTTCCATCGATACTTTCTGCCCGAAGATCACGGGCCCCCAACATCAGCGCTTGGCTAGGTCCATAAATATCGGCATCTAATAACCCAACCCGCCCGCCTAAGCCTTTTAACGCTAAAGCTAAATTAACCGCTAAGGTTGATTTACCGACACCGCCTTTACCAGAAGAAATCGCAATAACATTTTTTATTAAATCGAGGTTTATTTTATTCATGATGAAAATGTGTTGATTTTTGTCCAAAAATTACTATATTTGATCTTTAATTAAACATGAAGGCCTTTTTATGACTAAAAAAGCACGCGCTAAATGCATTCTTATCGCCGTAGGTGTTGCGACTATATTCCCTTTAACCGTAAACAGCCAATTTTATTTTTTAGCCGATCTCGGAAACTCAGCGAATACCGATTATAGTTTTACTGAGGTTAACAGTCCAGCGGTGACCAATGATACAAACTACACGTCATATCGGTTGGGCGTAGGCTACATCACCCCTGTCTCTGAAAAAATCGGCATAGGCGCAGAAGCGGCTTATAATTCATACGGAAGTTCAGAATATAATTTTCTAAACCATGATCATATGAATATTACATTTAAAGCCAATGATATTCTGGTCGTTTCATCCTACCAGTTTACTGAACACTGGGAAGCACACCTAAAAGCTGGTGCTGCGTATGAGGAAGTCAAAGCAACAGAAGATTACTGGCAAATGAATTTAACAGAAAAAGAGTGGGTACCAGAAGCCGCCATAGGCGCACGTTACTTTATCAACGAACACTTCGCGATTCATGCCGATCTTGCCTACTTAATGGGCTGGGAAAGTCAATTAACGAATATGCCAGATATTACTGTCGGCTGGCTAGGTATCAATTATTATCTCTAAGAAACTTATACAGAGTCGCTGTCATGGATGGTAGCGATCTCTTCGGTATAAAACACTTTATCATCTCGTCGAGTCTTTTCAATTAATTGCATCATTCGAGTCGCGCGATCAGCATGATCATCGTAATAAAACACCAAACAAGGAACTTTTCTCGCGTTTATGACTTTGGCTAAATGAGAACGAAAAAATCCAACTGCACTTTTTAAACCTTTCAATGCAAGGCGAATATTGTCTTCACGAGGGTCAAGCAGTGTAAAATAAATTTTTGCAAGACCGAGATCATTGGTCACTTTGACAACAGAAATATGAATGTTTTTTAATCGTGGATCAGCAACATCGCGTTGCAATAACAATGCTAACTCTACCTGAAACACCTCAGCGACACGATCAGCACGTTTAAATTCTTTGGTTGGCATCATTACTTCGCTGTTATTAAGACACGCTCATAAACTTCAATCTGATCTTTCGGTTTAATATCGTTATAATTTTTGACACCGATACCACACTCCGTACCAAAACGTACTTCGCTGACATCATCCTTGAAGCGCCGTAAAGACTCTAACGCACCTTCAAAAACAACCACATGATTGCGCAAAACACGAATAGGATTATTTCGTTTGACGACACCCTCCGTCACCATGCAACCAGCGATAGCTCCCAACTTAGAAGAACGGAATACGTCACGCACTTCTGCAAGACCAATAATTTTATCTTCGTATTTAGGCTCTGTTAAACCTGTAATAGCCGCTTTCACGGCATCGATTGCGCCATAAATAACACTGTAATAGTGAAGGTCAACTTTCTCACGCTCAATTAATTCACGAGCACTATTATCTGCTCGAACATTAAAACCAATCACAATCGCCTCAGAAGCGAGCGCAAGATTGACATCGGACTCCGTAATACCACCAACAGCGCCATAAACAAGCTTAACCTTGACTTCCTCTGTTGATAATTTAATGAGAGAATCGCTCAATGCTTCTAGCGATCCTTGAACGTCGGTTTTTAGAACAATATTCAAAGATCGCGCTACACCAGAGGAAAAATGAGTAAACAAATTATCTAAGTTTGCTTTCTGTTGACGACTCAACTGAAGAGTGCGGTATTGACCTTGCCTGAATTGAGCAACTTCACGCGCTTTACGCTCATCCAACACAATAATAAACTCATCACCTGCTTTGGGAGCACCCGAAAGACCCAAAACTTCAACGGGAATCGACGGGCCAGCTTCCTCGATTTTACGCCCAACTTCATCGATCATAGCACGAATGCGACCATATTGTTGACCCGCTAAAATAATATCGCCTTGACGCAAGGTTCCATTTTGCACCAAGACTGTGGCGACAACACCGCGACCCTTATCCAATTTAGATTCAACAACAAGACCCGATGCAGGACACGCACGTTCCGCTTTTAATTCAAGTACTTCTGATTGCACTAAAATAGAATCTAATAGGGCATCAACCCCTGCGCCCGTTTTAGCAGAAACATCCACAAACATGACATCGCCACCCCACTCCTCAGGCTGAACTTCATGCTGACTTAATGCGGTACGAATTTTTTCAGGATCTGCCTCTGGTTTATCCACTTTAGTCACAGCAACAACAATAGGAACACCCGCTGCCTTGGCATGTTGAATGGCTTCTACTGTTTGTGGCATCACACCATCATCTGCCGCAACAACCAAAACAACGATATCCGTTGCTTTAACACCTCGAGCACGCATGGCCGTGAACGCAGCATGACCAGGAGTATCTAAAAATGTAATCATTCCTTTGGGCGTTTCAACATGATAAGCCCCAATATGCTGGGTAATGCCGCCCGCCTCTCCTGCTGTTACCTTTGTTCGACGAATATAATCGAGCAAAGAAGTTTTACCATGATCAACATGCCCCATAATCGTAACAACAGGTGCCCGGATAATGGCTTCTGTTGCGCCTCTTTTGACACTTTGTAACAACGCTTCTTCAAGCGCATTATCTTTTGTTAAACATGGGTTGTGTCCAAATTCACTCACAAGCAAAGAAGCCGTATCTTGATCGAGTAATTGATTAATAGTAGCGACCATACCCATAGTCATCAATTTTTTGATGACATCAGATACCTTAATAGACATACGCTGCGCCAATTCTGAGACACTTAACATTTCGGGTAGATTAATATCACGACAGACTAATTTCGATGTTGGCTTATTAAAACCATGGATATTCTGGCCGGTAACACCAGCAACAGATAATCCATCTTGTTTTATCTTTTTTCGACGGCGATCAACATGGGGCAAAGCAGGAGAAGCAGAAATATCATCATCGTCATCATCATCGACATGCAAACTAATTTTGTCCGCTTGTAAATGTAAATGTTTTGTTATTTTGGCTGGCTCGCCCTTTTTTACCTCACGTTTTTTTGCTGGACGATCATCTGCAATCGTATCCTCTTCTATTATTTTCTTACGCTTTTTATTCGAAGGATCTACAGCAGATGGAGTGGACACTGTTTTATCACGCTGCAAAGAATCTTGACGCATTTTTTCAGCCAGTGCTTTTTTATGGGCCTCATCCTCCGCAAGTCGCTTAGCACGACCTTCCGCTTTACGTTTATCGTCATCATCTTCATCTTCTGAAAAAGAAACAGATACATTAGACTCAAGCGTTAAATCTTCCTCTGCTGGCACTTCCGACTCGATACAATCGGGCTTTTCTTGAACAGGCAATTCAACTGTTGAATAGGTTCGAACCTTACGCGTTTTTCTAACGACCACCTTAACGCCAGAAATTTCTTCTGTTTGCTTACGCTCAACAATCAAGCTCGTTGAAGCCGATTGGCCATGGCGACTTTGCAAATGCTGTAGCAATTGTCGTTTCTCAATATCTGAAATGACCTGATCGGCCGTCACTTGAGATAAACCTGCCGCAGAAAGTTGTGACAACATTCGATCAATCGGAACACCGACTTGTTTTGCAAAATCTTTAACTGTTATGGTAGACATACTAGAACCCTATTCAAACCAAATTTTTCGTGCCGTCATAATCAACTCACTCGCCATCGCTTCATTCATACCATCAATTTCCATGAGATCATCAATAGCCTGCTCAGCCAAATCTTCTCGTGTTACAATTCCGTGAGCAGCAAGCCGAAATGCTATATCACGACTCATATTTTCCATCTCCAATAAGTCCTCAGCAGGTTCAACCTCTCCTATAGCCTCTTCTTTCGCAATCGCCTGCATTAGCATCATATCTTTTGCCTTGTCGCGAATAACATGTAGCATGGATTGCTCAATATCTTGAATTTCCAACAATTCTTGTATATCGACGTAAGCAAGCTCTTCTATCGTAGTAAACCCCTCTTCCACTAAAACTTTGGCAACTGGATGTTCTATCCCTAGTTGAGTAATAAAATTATTAATTAATTTTTCATCTTCTGCGTCATGTTTTTCAAGTGCTTGCCCCTCAGTCATAATATTCAAAGACCAACCGGTTAATTGGGTCGCCAAATGAACATTCTGCCCACCCTTGCCAATCGCTTGAGATAATTGAGCCTCTTTAACTGCCAAGTCCATGGAATGCGAATCTTCATTCACAACAATCGACAAAACCTCAGCCGGCTCCATTGCATTAATCACAAATTGAACAGGATTGTCATCCCATAACACAACATCGACACGTTCGCCTCCCAACTCACCTGAGACAGCCTGAACACGAGCACCACGCATGCCAATACAAGCGCCTCGAGGATCAATACGACCATCATTAGTCTTCACTGCAATCTTTGCACGTAAACCCGGGTCACGCGCAGCAGCCTTAATCTCAATCACATCTTCGCCTATTTCAGGCACTTCTACACGAAACAATTCTATCAACATGCCCTTGTGCGTACGACTCAAAAGAATTTGTGGACCTTTAAGATCGTCAGAGACTTCATATAGATAGGCTCGCAATCGATCACCAACACGTACCATTTCACGCGGCAACATATGACCACGCAGAATAAAACCCTCGGCATTAGCCCCAAGGTCAAGAATAACATAATCACGCGTCAATTTTTTTACTGTCCCATTAATAATGTGGCCAATCCGTTCACGATATTGATTGGCAACTTGCATACGCTCTGCTTCTCGTACTTTTTGAATAATAATATGCTTGGCTATTTGCGCCGAAATTCGACCGAACTCCACTGATTCAATCATTTCTTCGACAATATCACCCACGGTTGCGTCGGGATAGTCTTCGGCGACTTGCGCCAAGGTCATTTGTGTATCAGGATCTTCAATATCACTCTCACTCGCAAGCACTTCCCATTGACGAAACGTTTTATAGTCGCCTGTCTTAGGATCAATCACAACGTTAACCCGAATGTCTTCAACTACCTTCTTTTTGGTCGCAACCTCTAAAGCCTCTTCTATGGCTTCGAAAATAACCTTCTGTGGAACGCCTTTTTCATTCGAGACCGTTTCTGCAACTAATAGAATTTCTTTATTGACTGCCATAACACTATCCTCACCATGGGTCTACGTTTGCACGATGAATATTATCGTACTCCAATACAACTTCTTGATTATCAATTTGCAAATATACGCTGTTTTCGTCCGTTTTTGCCAACAAACCAGTAAAGTTACGTCTTCTGTTCTTAGGCACTTTCAAACGCAGTTTAATTTTCTGTCCTAAATATCGGTGAAATTGCTCAATATAAAACAAAGGTCTATCCATACCTGGCGATGAAACTTCTAAGACATACTCGCCGACAATCGGATCTTCAACATCTAAAACTGCGCTAATCTGGCGACTAACTGTCGAACAGTCTTCAACATCAATACCTTTTTCAGAATCAATATAGACACGCAGCTTTTGTGAATGCGCTGAACCCAAAGATTCACATCCCCAAAAATCATAGCCCAACCCTGTCACAACAGGAGCGATGAGCTTGACCAAGATGTCTATATTCATCATGAAAACCCTAGTTTTTTAAACTCTATAAAGCAAAAAACCCCAAAACGGGGTCTTTAAACAGCACTACAAATTGGTAGCGGGGGCAGGATTTGAACCTACGACCTTCGGGTTATGAGCCCGACGAGCTGCCAGACTGCTCCACCCCGCAACTTTAGAGCGATCATTCTACACAAGGATACCGCAGGTTGCAACTACTTTAATATTCGTAAAAAAGGACGGTGGGAAGCTCCTCCAACAGAATCATCCGCACCTCCATCAGCCTCAGGACGGGGCATAGGCTGCATCAAAGGATGATCATCATCTTCATCAAAAAAATCAAAACTTTTCCCTGCATCAGGATTTTCTTTAGCGTAAATAGACAACACCGCTAAAATAGGAATATAAATGCTATAGGTCATTCCAGAAAATTGGGCACGAAAAGCAACGAAAGAAGGATCAAAAACAAGATCACGGATAGATTGAGGAGAAATATTAAGCACAATATGACCGTCTTCAATATAATCCTGCGGGACATCAACATGATCTATAGTTGCATCAACGACAAGATACGCGCTATAGCCGCTATCCGTTATCCACTTATAGTAAGCCTCCAGAACGTAGGCTTTAACCGGCAACATAAAGACCTCCTATTGAAACAAGACAAACCAGAAATAACTAGTCTCTAAATTCATAATCCTTGTCTGTTAAACTTGACACGAACGAGTCTCGGTTAAAAATCCTATCCATATAGGCTTCAATCGACTTTGCTTTTCCAGCAGGAAAAGAAATTTTCATCCTACCCAATCGAAACAAAAGTGGCGCCACAACACAATCAATGAGAGAAAATTCATCATTTAAAAAATACGGAGATTCGTCAAAAGTCTTTGCCACTCCCAATAAACTCTGAAGCAAATCTTCCCTCGCCTGTGCAAGGTCCTCAGAAGAGGAAGCGCCCGATAAAAGAATATTCGCCGGCCGATACCACTCTCGCTCAATACGATACATCATCAACCGGGCTCGAGCACGGGCAACAGGGTAAATAGGAAGAAGAGGGGGATGAGGAAAGCGCTCATCTAAGTACTCCAAAATAATAGAGGCATTAAAAAGGACAAGATCACGATCCACTAAAGTAGGAAAAGTCCCGTAAGGATTTAACTCCGCTAACACTTCAGGAGCGTCATCAGAAGAAACGAAAACATGTTCAGCAGAAACTCCCTTCTCCGCTAGAACAATCTTAACTTGATGACCGTAAAGGTCGTTTACGCCTGTGTATAAGGTCATCACAGGACGCTTAGTCGAAACTACAGCCATAAAAAACCTTCCAAATCTTTCACTAAAAAAACAAAACTACCAAAAAAATTACCGTTTTGAATATTGAGGGCGTTTTCTCGCTTTGCGCAAACCTACTTTTTTACGTTCAACAGCACGCGGATCGCGGGTGACATAACCAGCCGTACGCAAGCGTTTACGATAAGATGGCGGCACGTCTCCTGATACTTCTTGAGAAGAAACAACACCATCTTCATCGTATGCCATCAATGCGCGAGAAAGACCATGACGAATAGCACCTGCTTGACCGGTGTTACCACCCCCTTTAACAGTGATCAATACATCAAATGCATTCAACATATCGACAACTTGCAGGGGCTGCGTCACCAACATGCGAGAAGTTGCTCGATCAAAATACTCAACCAATGAGCGCCCATTGATCGTGATTTTTCCTGTTCCTCGACGAATAAAAACCCGAGCGATAGACTCTTTACGTCGACCTGTTCCTATATGATTTTGTACAGCCATTTTTAAACCTTATCTTCAAAATTAATTACTTGAGGTTGTTGTGCAGTATGAGGGTGTTCAGAACCTACATACACCTTCAATTTTTTCAACATAGTTCGACCTAAAGAATTTTTAGGCAACATTCCTCTAACCGCATGCTCGAAAACTTTTACAGGGCTCTTTGCCAAAAACTTTTCTAAGCTAATTTCTTTGATCCCACCAGGAAAGCCTGTGTGACTATAATACATTTTGTCTGACATTTTTTTCCCAGTTACCGTTATTTTTTCCGCATTAACAATAACGATATAATCGCCAGTATCGACATGCGGGGTATATTCTGGCTTATGCTTCCCCCTCAGGTACTTAGCAACTTGTGACGCCAAACGCCCTAACGTTTTTCCATGAGCATCAACAACATACCACTGACGAACAACTGCAGGTAATTTTGCACTAAAAGTTTTCATTAAATCTTGCTCCAAGACGACGACAAATTACATCACAATAAAAATGAGGCTGCATTATACAGATAAGCGGCACATCTCGCAAGCACCCCTCGTTATAAAAAAACACTTAGACGACTAAACTAAAAATTCCATCGTTTTTAGATGAAAAAACATTCGCTTACCAGAAAATATATGCTATTTTTCGAAAACTGGTTGTTATTTTCGTAGATGAAACAACCCGTAACCAAGAGATAACTTAATTAACACTAATTGAGAGAATATTTATGACTACAAAAAAAGCAAAGGCTCCCGTAAAAAAAGAAACGCCTGCCAAAAAAACAACGGCTGTAAAGAAGGCCATCGCCATTAAAGAGCCACTGACAAAAAGCCAAATTTTGGCGCACATTGCTGAATCAGCAGAGCTAAGCAAAAAACAAGCATCAAATGCTTTGGATGCTTTGGTTGCTTTAATTGAAGGCTCAGTGAAAACGAAGGGCCCTGGTTCTTTCACCCTTCCAGGCGTCCTGAAAATTAATATCGTAAAGAAACCAGCAAAAAAAGCACGGAAAGGCATAAACCCTTTTACTGGCGAAGAAACTATGTTCAAAGCCAAACCTGCTCACAATGCCATTAAAATTCGAGCATTGAAAAAACTAAAAGAAACAGCAGCCTAAGAACAGCATCTCTACAAAAAAAAGGGGGGCTTGCCCCCCCCCTTTTTTTACGGAAAAAAATATGAACAGTGCCGAGATTCGCCAAAAATTCCTTGGGTATTTTGCCTCAAAAAAACATACCATCGTCCCCAGCAGCTCGTTGGTTCCTCACAGTGACCCTACGCTATTATTTACAAACGCTGGCATGGTCCAGTTTAAACACTTTTTTTTGGGATCAGAAACATCTGACTACACGCGAGCCGTTAGCGCACAATGCTGCGTCCGAGCGGGAGGTAAACACAACGATTTAGACAACGTTGGTTACACTGCCAGACACCACACGTTTTTTGAAATGCTTGGCAACTTTAGTTTTGGTGATTATTTCAAAGAAGAAGCGATCACGATGGCATGGGATTTTATTACCAATGAACTGAATATTCCTCGTGACCGCTTAACCGTTACTGTTCATCATTCCGACCAAGAAAGCGAAAATATTTGGATTAAAAAAATAGGAATACCGAAGGAACGCGTTATCCAATGCGGAGATAATGACAATTTTTGGTCCATGGGCGAAACGGGACCCTGCGGACCTTGTACAGAAATATTTTATGACCATGGCGCAGACATCCCTGGAGGCGCGCCTGGCTCATCTGAGTCAGATGGAGATCGTTATATTGAAATTTGGAATATTGTTTTCATGCAATACAATCGCACAATTGACGGCCACTTACACCCCCTCCCTATGCCTTCTGTCGACACTGGAATGGGCTTAGAACGATTATCAGCGGTCATGCAAGGGGTCCACAATAACTATGAAACGGACCTATTCAAAGAAATTATCCATACTGCAGAACAAATGCTCCCTCACACTGAGCAAGCTCGTGATAAAAATGAGCATCTATCATCACTCAGAGTCATCGCCGATCATATCCGCTCAACCACGTTCCTCATCAAAGATAATATCACGCCATCTAATGAAGGAAGAGGCTATGTTCTTCGACGAATCATTCGTCGAGCACTGCGCCATGGACATAAACTTAACATGCCAATTCATTTTTTCTCGCGACTTGTTCCTGTTGTGATCAAAATAATGGGCGGTGCTTATCCTGACCTAAAAAAAGCTGAACACGCAATTGAATCCACACTTTACCGCGAAGAAGACGCTTTTAGCTTAACGCTGAATCAAGGCATGAAACTTCTAGAAAAAGAGCTCCTCTCTATTCATGGAACTGTTATCCCAGGAGACATCATTTTTAAACTGTATGATACCTATGGTTTCCCGATTGATCTTACCGCTGATATTGCCAGAGAACGTCTGCTGCAACTAGACGAAATTGGGTATAAAAAGTGCATGGCCGAACAACAAGAACGCTCACGACAATCGAGTAAATTCGATATTGATTACAATCAAAATGAACAGCAGATGGAAATTCTGCGCGATAAGAGCTCAACGTTTTTAGAAGTAACGCACGGGGAAACAGAGGCGCAGATCATTGCCTATATTCCAGGAGAAAAAGATATTTTAGTGCTAGACAAAAACTCCCTTCTACCCCGAAGGTGGAGGGCAAGTCGGTGATGCAGGTGAAATTATCGGGCCAACCTTTATCTTTCACGTCGAAAACACAACAAGAGAAGCTGATGTCATTTTACATCATGGATATGTTTCACAAGGCAATACAGCCATCTCGATACCAACAAAAGTAATAGCACGTATTGATATTGAACGTAGAAAAGCAACCATGCGGCATCATTCCGCGACTCATTTATTACACCACACACTACAAGAAATACTCGGACAACACGTACAACAAAAAGGATCTCTCGTCAGTCATGATCGTTTACGCTTTGACTTTTCACATACCGAAGCAGTCACAAAAGACCAGCTAAGAAACATTGAAATAACCGTTAACAGCCGAATCATGGAAAACAGCGTTGTATCTATTCAAGCGATGGCGTGTGACGAGGCAAAAGCAGCTGGTGCAAAAGCTTTATTTAATGAAAAATATGGCGATATCGTGCGAACGGTGACAATGGGGACATCGTTTGAATTATGCGGAGGAACGCACGTATCACGCACGGGTGATATTGGCGCGTTTAAAATTATTCGTGAAGGGGGTATCGCCTCAGGCATTCGACGAATCGAAGCGCTTGCTGGACCATTAGCTTGGGAAGCCATCTATCACCAAGAAAATGATACAGAAGTACAAAAGAATTTTGCGACGATCAAACAAAGAGAACTCGAAAAAACGATTGAGCACCTGAAAGAAAAAATGATCGCAGAACAAGCCGATCGTCTCCGGATAGAGGCAAAAAAAATCAAAGATATCAACGTAATTGGCAAGCGATTTGGGCGATGCAGACCCTAAAACCCTGGGTATCGCAATTAACACACTAAAAACCAAACTCGAAAATGCCGTGATCGTTTTAGCTTCTCGCCACGAAGAATCTGCGTGTGTTACGGCGAGCGTTTCTTCAAATTTACACCATAAAATTAAAGCTGGCGATTTAATCAAACACCTCCTTCCAACTATTGACGGAAAAGGAGGCGGAAAAGCAGACTCAGCACAGGCAGGCGGGAAATTACCGGAAAAAATAAATGACATGCTAGCATTGATTGAACCATGGATAAACGAACACTGGTCTTAAAATTTGGCGGTTCTTCTGTTGCAACCGTTCAAAAAATCGTCGCTATCGCGGAACGTATTATAACAGTAGCCGCGAATAATCGCTGTGTTGTCGTTGTCTCTGCGATGGGAGATGACACGGATATTTTACTTGATTCAGCATCCACCTTACACCCAGAGCGCTACCCTCGCGAATATGATATGCTATTGGCGACTGGAGAACAAAAAACGATCGCCCTCTTATCGATGGCTTTACAAGAAAAAGGAGCCCTTGCGCGTTCATTAACCGGATGGCAGGCAAGAATTAAAACAACTGCGCAACATCGCAAAGCACGAATTATCGATATCGATACAAAAACGATTAAAGACTGCTGGAAACGCGATGAAATACCTATTATCGCAGGATTTCAAGGGATCCATGCCGAAAATATTACCACCCTAGGACGTGGGGGATCTGACTTAACAGCCGTCGCTTTAGCCGCCGCCATCTATGCGGACGAATGTCAAATTTTTACGGATGTTGATGGCATATATTCAGCTGATCCACGAATAGTCGCAGAGGCTGTCAAAATTTCTGAAATGAACTATATTGCCATGCTAGAATTAGCGAGCCTAGGGGCACAGGTCTTACATAACCGTGCAGTCGAACTAGCGTGCAAAATGAATATACCCTTGCGAGTACTATCCAGTTTTATTGAAGGAGATGGAACCTTGGTAACACATAACATAAAAAACACGCCCACTATTTCAGGCATCACAGTAGAAAAACAACAAAACGTCATCAATGTTTTATACAAACAAGATTCAATACACCATCACAACTGTTGGAAGCTTTTAGAGGAGCACAACATATCACTCAGCACCGTTCACTGGAGCCGCTACCAAGATTCATTTTTATTATCTTTCGCCACATCAGAAAACCAAGCAAAACAGATTATACAGGCTATTGAAACGACTATAGGGAAAGACTTAGAACACATAGATTCGCATAGAGGACAAGCTCGAATCTCTATTGTTGGCGTGGGCATACAGTCTTCTGAGTACGTCTTTTCTGCCGCACATCATTGGCTAATGAATCACGACATTCCTATTCTACTATCAACAAGTAGTGAATCTCGTTTTAGCTTCCATGTTAACGAGAAAAGCGCGAACTTTATTGCTCAAGAATTACACCGATTATTTCACTTGCAATAAAGATAAGGTAAAAAACTAATATGACGGCAAAAAAAACTATTTGACTTTTTTTTAATCAGAAACTATAATCTTTGCGATCTCCAGTTCTGGAGATATAGTAAAAATTATACACAAAAAATACAAAGGATAAAAGGAGAGCTGTGATGTTGATTTTAACACGTAGAGTTGGCGAGACCCTAATCATCGGCGACGACATAACCGTGACCGTGTTGGGCGTTAAGGGGAATCAAGTACGAATCGGGGTTAATGCACCGAAAGAAGTTTCTGTTCATAGAGAAGAAATTTATCAACGCATTCAACAAGAAAAAGACGGCCTTAGCGCCGATCATCAAGAATAATAAGATTTTTTATTTATTTTTTGCCGATATTCGGTGTATAATCCCGCCCTCTTTCGTAAAACTGTTTTTTGAAAGAGCGCGGAGAGATGGCCGAGAGGCTGAAGGCGCTCCCCTGCTAAGGGAGTATGGGGTCAAAAGCTCCATCGAGGGTTCGAATCCCTCTCTCTCCGCCAGATTTTTAAGGAACCACTTTTCTCACCGTCATTGCGAGCAAAGCGAAGCAATCCAGAAACCCCAGTATTTTTGAGCTTTCCAAGGTTTTCATCCAGCGCGACACCCGGACTTGACATAAGCGCCTCAAAACTGGGCATTAATCGTCATTTTGCCTGAATCTGAGGCGCTTACAAGTCGGTATGGATGAATTTAAATCTAATCCTGTAACCGTTATCGAGGTGGATCTATGAACAACAAACCAATTCTACCAACCCTTGATCTTGCATGCAAACTCATAGCCGAGCAATTTCCTGAATATGCTGATTTACCTATAACCGATGTTGCGAAACAAGGGCATGATAACCACACCTATAGGCTTGGGCGACATATGCTCATTCGTATGCCAACAGCCGCAGATTACGCTTTAAAAGTTCCAAAAGAGCAAGAACTACTGCCGCAATTAGCGAAACGTTTAAGCGTTAGCATTCCGGCTCCGATCAAAATGGGAAAGCCATCAGCAGATTATCCTTATCCATTTTCTATATACAATAAGAATAGCCCAGAAGCTGGTTTACAAAAACGAATTATTAATGAGGTGATGAAAATGCTAAAAGCTGTCGGATTTAAAAACATCCGAACACTCAAAGCTTTTGATCAATCTTCAGGGCCTGATAGCCAAGATGAGTCTATCGTTTATGAATGCAGAAAATAAAAACCGCCTCTCCTTAATTATCTGGATCGTTGCGCTAATCGTAATTGGTTCGGTTATAGGTTCTTTAACCAAACCGGAGATTAGCACTTGGTATAGCACCTTACATCGCTCCACGCTGACACCGCCAAATTATGTATTTCCGGTTGCCTGGACTATTTTATACGGCATTATTGGCGCTTGTGGCTGGCTCATTTGGCGCGCATCTGCATTTCCCAATCTAAGTGTGATCAAAACCTTATACGTGGCTCAGCTCATTTTAAACTGGAGCTGGACGCCTTTGTTTTTCCATTACCACTTAACTGGACTTTCCCTACTAGTTTTGGGGCTCATGGATATTCTGGTCTGCGCGCTCATTTGTATAGCTTACCGAAGGATGAGAACCGTATCGCTGCTTATGATTCCTTATCTGTTATGGATTCTGTTCGCAAGCTACTTAAACTTTTACATATGGTGGTATAACTAAATGAAGATTAGCAATGGTGGTCAAGCATAAAAAACATAAACGTCGTATTTTTATCCATGTAGACGGTTACAACTGAAGTGCGGGATATTATGAGTTACAAAGAACGAGTCGACAGAGTGATTGATTTCATAGGCAAGCATCTTGATGAAGAGCTTGAGCTGGATGAGCTTTGCCGCATCGCTTGTTTTTCAAAATATCATTTTCATCGGTTGTTTACGGCCTACACTGGGTTACCTTTAATGGGCTATATCAAGTGGTTGCGCCTAAAACGTGCTGCTCATCAATTGATTGTCCATAAAGAGGAAACAATTATTAACATTGCATTGGATGCCGGTTTCGAATCTCATGAATCGTTTAGTCGGGCTTTTAAACAAATTTGCGGACAAAGCCCAAGCGAATTTAGGCGTGAACGCAATTTGGAAAGCTTCGAAAATCCACCGCAACCTATGCATATTAAAGGTGAAAAAATTATGACTATAACGATTAAAGAATTGCCAGCTAAAAGAGTTGCTGTAATGGAGCATCATGGAGATCCCATGCGATTGTCCGATACGCTGGATAAGCTCATTACTTGGGCAAAGGCACAACCCATTAACCTAAAACCTAAAGCAGGAGAAGCCTTTGGTTTTGGCTACCACGATCCAAGAGAAGTGCAACCAGAAGAGTTTCGCTTCAATTTAGCCCTTAGCGTTACGCAAGATTTTAGATTGAATGATCAGGTTACAGAACGCACTCTACCTGCTGGAAGGTATGCTGTCACCATGCACAAAGGCTCGCGCGATAATATCGGTGACACGATTTACAGCATTTATCGTGATTGGTTACCACAGTCCGGTGAAGAACTGGGGGATTTTCCTTGCATATTTTGCTATTACAATTTTGATTATGAGGTAGCTGAAACCGAATCTTTAACCGAAATTTGGGTGCTTCTTAAGTAGGGCTTAAAGTGTGAGTGTTTGGGGAACAATCTTGTCCCTCAATCATTAAATGGCAGCAGAACATCAAAAATCTTTGTTAGCTGCTGGAAATAGCTGGCATCACAATCATCCTCTAACGCCCATATCCATGCAAGTACCGCCTGCACAAAACACCAATCAAGGATTCGGCGTTCTGACAATTCAAGGGCTTCAGCAAAGCGAGTGATACGATTGAGGATAATATTTGGTATATCAGAGTGATGCAGTAATTCTGGCATTGGATTGCGGATAAAAGCGGCTACTTCATAGGCTGGTTCGCCAATCACCCCTTTGGGATCAATCACCAGCCAGTCCTCACCATTTTGCAAAATATTATCATGATGTAGATCACCGTGGAGCAAAACATCTGGGCCAGTTGTTTTTAAAAGCTTGTCACGAATTTCTCTGGCTTTTTGTAGCGTGTGCACTGGAATTTCTAGGTCGCCATCTAATGCTTCAAGCCAATCTTTGATATGTGGAAATGCATGGGTGCTTGGTATCGGTGCTTTGTGCAATCGTTTGATAACATTTGCTGTGATATTAATTGCCTGATCATCGTTATCAGGAAAATAGGACTTTAAAAAGATACCTGGTACTGCGCATTCAACCAAAAGCAAGCCGTTATTTTCTGAAAGTATTTCGACAACACCAAAGCCTGAAAATGCCATCAGGGCAGCGGCTTCACGTTTGAATCCATCAATATCCAATCCTAATTTTAAAATAATTGGCTGCGGTCCTTGCAAACCCGATACCACATAATTGTAGCTTAAATTATTGACTGCTTTTAAATTTGACAGTCCATAAGTATTTGCTAGTTGTGCGACGCGATTCGGCAGATGACCTAACCACTGCCTGCCTTTTTCGCCGTAAATGCTGATGATATTGGAATGGAAGGTGTTCATTTGATATACTCATCAGCGCTTAATCTATACAGAACATGATGAGAAAGTTTATGATCAGCCGCGAGTTTTGGATGAGCAAAATCGCGATTTAAATCACGTTTTAATCCTATTTTTTCCATGACTCGAATAGAGCGAATATTAGCTGGTACTGTGAAAGAAACGATTTTTTTAAGGCCGCATTTCTCAAATCCATATTCCAAAGAAGCTTTGGCGCCTTCCGTTGCATATCCTTTGCCCCAATATTGAGAACCAAGTCTCCAACCCACCTCAACCGCAGGGGTAAATGATGCTTCGAAATTCGTATAGTTAAGACCGATAAAGCCCATCAATTCTTCGGTTGCTTTCAGGCATGCTGCCCATAATGTGTAGCCGTGTTTATCTTGATGACTATTCACCGCAGGAATGAAATCATTCACTTGCTCCATCGCAAGTGGTCCGCGTAAAAACTCGATCACCTTGGGATTTTGGTTAATGTGGAAATAAGGATCTGCATCATCTTTCTCCCAGGTTCTTAAAATAAGCCTTTCTGTTTCAATAATGGTGGTCATATTTTTCCTCAATTAAATTGTTTATATCTTATTTCTCAGTTTCCAAAAAATCTACAATATCGATGATGCGATAAAAGTAAGGATTTGTGGCAACAGAAGAAACAACACCGCTTAAATGAAACAGTACCGCTACTTTTGCAAATCCCTTAGGTATTTTTAATCTTGACATCTTGTCTTGCATTTCGGAGATGATTTCACTACTTATTTCACGTTTTTTGAATTTGAATTCACAAACAAACAAGCTGTTCGTTTTGGCTTGCACTAGATAATCAATTTGGCAACCTTGTTGAGTGGTCGTTTTCGTCTGCCTATAAGGGCCACTACGCACAATATCAACAGGTGAAATGCCTAATTTTTCAAGCAACAACGGTCGATTTTGTAAAAGCAATGCTTCGAGCTGCAATCCCATATGTGTTTCAAATCCCGGCACAGTAGATAAGGGCACTTGATCGAATCCAGCATCTGCAATAGCGCCCAGATTCGGTTCAATTACTTTCAGATAAAATCTCATATAAGGATCTGATATCCTATAAAGGCTTTGCTTTAGGGGGGCAGCCGTTTTAAATGACCATAATGATTGCTTAACTACAAAACCAGCCACAATAAGATGATCCATCATTTGGCTTAGCGTACCGCTGTGAGCAAATTCTATGCTCTGCCTTATTTCTGATAGAGTTCTGGCGCCGTCTTTAAGGCTATCTAGGATTTTCTTATAGGTGGTGCCTTTGCCATTAAAAAGATCATGAAAAATGCGATCGAATTCAGCAACGAGCAATCCATTCTTTTCAAAGGCGAGTTGCTTGATGTTATCATCAGCCGTCATACTAGGGCTAAATTGCTCCAAATACCATGGGACACCGCCAACAATGCTGAGCAACTTGTACGTATCATAATGAGAAAGCTGCGCGCCAATTGTTCGTAGAAACTCAGCGCTTTCAGGAATGGAAAGTGGCTCTAAGCTGATTGTTAAATTGATGCGCCCAAAAAATGCAGTACTCTTTAAGATATTTTCTTCAATCCAAGTTGATACTGATCCACAAAATACAAGCAACACATGCATCGTTTGCTTGTCCCACCAAGCCTTGAGTTTAGGGATAAAGCTAGGGTCTTTTGAGCCTATCCAAGAAATCTCATCAAGCAGGATGATGTCCCCAGGCTTAATATGAAGGCTCAAATGCTCAAAGGCATCGCTCCAATCTAGAAAAGTCATGGGCGGAATTTTGAGCATTAATGCGAGTTGCCGTGCAAAATTATCCCTTTGTTGTTGCGCCGAAATGCCATCTTCCGGAGCAAGTCCTGCAAAACTCCAGAATGTTTCAGCGTTAGATATGTTAGCAAATTCCCCTATAAGCCTGCTTTTTCCAATTCTCCTTCGCCCTTTGACGACGACAAGGCTCGAGTTTTTCTTTTTATATAAAGCTTTTAGCCTCTCTAATTCGGCTTTTCGGCCAATAAATACTGGATTGGACATCGCTGCCTATATTTTGCTTAAGATATATTATATCATATTTCGAGCATACCATTAAGTCAATAATAAATGCTCAAGAGATTTTTTTTATCTTATTGAGATTCGATGATGCTACACATCATGTCCTCTAGGTTTCATATTTCGATGCCTATGGGACATATCATTTCTTGAGCTGACCATTAAGCCTATCAACATAATCACAGCTGCGCCCATAAAGTAAAAAGCAGGAATAAGCATATTATTGGTTTTGCTTATTAAAGAAAAAATAATAACGGGCGCTAATCCGCCGGTGGTAGCGAAGCTTAAATTGTAAACGAGACCGACGCCTGTATATCTTACTTCTGTGGGAAAACTCTCCGCTAACATAGAAGGGACTAACGCAACAGCAATCCCGTAAGAAAAAAGACAAAAAAGCCCATAGAAAAATAATGGAAGTGATTGTTGTACAAGATAATTAAATACGCTGCAACTAAAACAAATGGTCACTACGGTTGCAATTAATAATAACGTTTTTTTATTAACTTTATCGCCAATATATCCAAAGAAAAGACTCGCAATACTAATCAACAATAAAACTAATGTATTAATTGTTGAAGCTATGGAAGCTGGAAGATTGGCGATGGCTTTATAGGTAGGCATCATTAGAAATAAAACCATAATACCCGCAGAGACTAATCCTAATAAGGCCCAACCCGTTAAAACTTCTTTGGGATATTGCTTTAAAATAGTCATCAGTGGTGTTTTGACTTTAGCTTTTTCCATCGCTTGAAAAAAAGGTGTTTCGACTAATTTTCTTCGCAAATAAAATCCCCACATTCCCAATAGGCCGCCTAATATAAAAGCAATTCGCCAACCGTAAGCTAACATATTTTCTGCCGATAAAAAGTACGCGAGGGCAATATTAACTATCTGCCCTAGCAAAATACCCAACACAAGACCGAGAAACACAATAGAACACGCGAATGTTCTAATCTTTGTCGTCGTTTCAGAAATAAAAGTAATAGCGCCGGGAATTTCTCCGCCAATAGAAGCGCCCTGCAATAATCGAAAGAATGTTAATAAAATAGGCGCTAAAATACCTATCGTTGTATAAGAAGGAACAAACGCAATACCCAATGTACTCAGAGCCATAAGGATAACAGAGTACGTAAACGTTGTTTTTCGTCCATACTTATCGCCAAAGTGCCCGTAAATAATGCCGCCGATGGGTCGAGCAAAATAACCCGCTGCAAATACAGAGAAAGTAAATAATAGGTCAGCGACTGTATTGGTTGAAGGGAAAAACGTTTTGCTAATGGCCGTAGCGAAAATAGCAAAAATAATGAAATCGTAAAATTCTAAAATCCCACCGATGCTTGAGTAAACGATCGCTTTCTTCATGCCCTTTTTACCTTATATCTTTTACGAGTAACAAAAACAAGCGTTTACATTACTTGAGCAGAGAGTTTAAAAAACTGATTAATAAGTCCGGATGCTCTCCAAAATCTTCTTAAATCCCACGTCGGCTTTGGGGGCTAAATAACGGGAAATATGTTCACACCTCTCATGGCTACATGAAGGGGTCAGATGATTTAATTAATGCAAACTATACACGATTGACTTAAAAAAATCATGGTGTTTTAGTATGACGTCCTTCTCTAAGGCTCATTTACGTTTTTCTTGGAGTGTGCAAATAACTTTCTGCAATATTTTTGTACACTCAGTCACTCTCCATATACATCTCCCTTTTTAAGCTCTAACAGACAAGCCTAGACAATACAAACTCTGCCATAGCGACGTCCTGGGCACCAATACCAGAAAAATCCGCAATTATTGTGTTGATATTTTCAGAGATACCTGATTTCAATAGTGTGCCTAACTCTATCAGCCAACCTTCAGCAATAAGACCAGACTTTAAAGCCCTGGCAACGTCACCAAACTTTTCTGCTTGTAGCTTGCTGTCAACAATCAGCATATCAGCGGCTTTAAATAGTTGAGGCGATATCTCGCTTTTATGTTCATCATCGCTGCCAAGACCAATAATTGCTGTGTTTCTGCTTTCTGGAATGGCGCAAATAATAGGCTCAATAGAAGAGGTAGCCGTAAAAACGACGTCACATTTTTCCACTAAGTCTTTCGCAGAATCGCACACCAAGTCACTAATAGCCGCTGCTGCAGCCTTATTACGCGCATAAAGCAACATATTGGCTTTAGGGTATTTTGCTCTCACCAATTGATATAACTGCCTCGCCAAACTACCACTACCGATAATCCCAATATTTTGAGGTATCCAAAACATGAGCTGAAGCACGACCATGCCAGCTATCGCTGTTCTGAGAGTGGTTAGAAAACCTTTATCTTGTAATATAGCTTTCAACTCACAACTCTCCACATCAAAGACAAGAATTGCGCCATTGCTACCAAATTGACTACTGCCAGCTATTTTGACGACAAAATATTGACTACCCTGTCTATAGCCACCCTTAATATGACAATCGCTTCCTTGGTCAGAAAAAATAAACTGCATAGGCACAGGAACATCATACAACCCTGAGGAGTAATCGATAAATACAGCTTTCTGGCCGCTGATTAGTTCCTCAATATTTCTGGTGATGTTAATGCTTTCTTGGATTTGATTAAGGTGAAATAACTTCATGATGCAAAAACTCTTTTAATTGCTCGAGACACTCGGGCATATTTTTACGGCCAAATCCTATCCGGAAATAGTTGCTTGCATAGTCGTATATGGATGCAGGCATCAGAAGTACATGTTGCTTATTTACCAACAGGTGACAAAAAGTCTCAACAGAGACTGCGCCTTTATATTTTACGAAACCAACGCATCCTCCTTGTGGACGAACCCATTCAAAAAGATGGCTGTATTCTATAAAAAACTCATCAAGTAGCTTGAGGTTGTCAGCAACAATCTTATTGTTCCGTTTCAAGATCGCGTCTTTATTATTTAAGGCAATCATAGAAAGTATCTCAGCGGGCGCACTATTACATATGGAGAGATAATCTTTCATAAGTTTCATTTTATGAATCACATCCTTGTCTTTGCATGCAATCCAACCTATACGTACGCCCGCCATGCCAAAGGCTTTACTCATAACACCAAGGGATAAAGCTTTATCATAGAGACATGCAGCAGGAGATGCCCAAGGTTGCTCAGGTTTGCCAAGCAGCCTATAAACCTCATCAGAAAATAGCCAAATACCGCCTTGTTCACAGATCGCTATCAGCGCTTTTAGCTCATCTTCCTCAACGACCTGACCAGTAGGATTATGAGGGAAATTAATGATAATACCTGTCGTATTGGACTTTATTGCACCTCGAATGGCCTCCAAATCAACACGCCAGTCGTTTTTTTCTTTTAGCTCTATCTCTGTTACCTCTGCGCCTTTGGACCTTGGAATTTCAAGGAGTGATTGATAGCACGGTGTCAAAACGATGACATGATCACTAGAATCGACAAGAGCATTAAGCGCACAGAATATTCCTTCTTCAGCCCCAGCAAAGCATAATATATTTTCGTCTAATAGACTTGAATACAAATGAGCTATTTGTTTTCTTAATAAAGGGTGACCATACGGCTCGGTATATTTCAGCGCTAATTCTCCCCACAGTTTTTTATCTTCTGGCGCCGCCATATCTATTATTTCTGACATCGTAAAGCTTTCAGCATCTGAACAACATAACAAGTATTTATCTGAAAACTCGTATTTTGTAAGGTATTCCTCTAATTTAAAAATGTTCATTGATTCCTCCATTCTTTTAAATATTTAAAAACAGTAGCCCGCCCCAACCCCAGAACTTTTGCTACGTAATCAGCCGCATTTTTTCATGAAATGCTCCAAGATCAAACAAATGCTTAGTCAAACTTTTCTTGTCATTTTTGGATAAATGATCGAATGACAGGTGATGATTTTGTAAATAAGAATGAATACTGACATGTAATTTTTCCTGCCAGTCATTAGTAAAAAGCGACTGAGGCTGGCCAGCCATTTGAAGCAACGTGCTGCTTAACGCCTGCAGCTTATTGAATATCGAGACATCGCAATTGATGCATAAGAGATATCTGCCCTCAAGCATTACTGAAACAGACTTGATAAGTCTGCCATCAAAGTTAACCTTTGGATAGACTATTTTGTCTATGCCATTGAGCCCTTCTGGATCAAGTAAACTTGCCTCTCCTATTTTGCGCTTAGAAAGTTTTCCATTAATATACGTAATACTATCTCCAGCAATATCATGAATGACAATTTCCACTAAAGGATCCATCAATCGTACAATAGCATCACATATTGAAATATAATTGGATAACACGATATATACCTCATAGTCTACATAACACGCCATTTATAGCCTATTTAGTGTCTATTTTCAAGTTGTTTGAGACTAAAAAGTCTATATATAAAGAATAGGGATTGCATGTACTTATTTTTTAGTAGGTTATTATAAAAAATCGTCATTTTATTCCTCTTTCTAAGTCAACAGCTCCTGATATAACAAGCTCGATTTTGATTGGAGAAGGATCGCAGGCAAAATCGCGCTTTTTTTACCAACTGCTCAATAAACATTTTGATCCCTCCATTACTGCTTCTGCGGCAGTTAGCGATTTTTGCGTCATTAAAAAAAACTGAGGCGACCGAAGAAACTAAGACAGTACGAGTGTGGGGTACACAAGAAACGCGCGTCGTAAACACGAATAACACGTGCATAAAACCTTATACCACTTCTGTAAGCTTTATATTGGCTTTTGGAGCTGACAATCATGCGGCACGTGATAATTTTTTTCCGCTCATATCTCAAATAGATGAAGATACATTATGTCTTTCCTCTTTGTATTGGATTTGCTATAACGACCAAGGTTATATTTGGGGACTCATGCCATTTGAGCTTGATAATGATCATTTGCCTGTATTTAAGTCGGATTTTTGCTGGAAAAAAAAGTACCCTCCTAGCCTACCTATCAGCAAAGGGCACGTTACCTCCGTGCTGCGTGATCTTGATGATTTTGTGTTAAATTTAGCCAGGCATGCTCTCCCGTTTAGCGAGGAGCTCATAAGAGATTGTCAAGAAAAAATACAAAATTATATCCATGAAAAACGATTCGCTCGAATCGCTTCATGGCACCAACTACCCGGCCTCGAAATCCAGTTGCGTAACGCCCGAACAATTAACAACTGCATAGATATTATCATTTTTCTTACAATCCAGAGCAACGATCATTTAAATGCACCAGATTTCTTGGCACTCTGTCAGCAGTTGTGTGATATGATTTTTAACTATATCGAACGCTACGGAAATCAAGCTGTAACAGCTAGAATTCTAGATAAGATGAATAACCGATATACCTTATTCGCAACTGATGCATCAAGCTCTCCATTGCTGTCAGTGTGCAAAAATAGAATGCCGTATTAGGCTTTCCAGCTGAATGGCGTTGTTTAAAATTTGATCTATTCAAGAGAGCCTTATTTTTTGTCAGCCTGACATAGCACGTATGAAGAATTCCAATCAACGCAAGAATTCGGATAGACTGGCCCAGCTATTCCTATATACAACACTTGAGGCACAAGCCTTCCCCTCCAAAAATCAGACTCTAGCTGCTGATTATATCGATTAAATTCATATCCGAGAGTTCGGCCAAGCCAAGCCTTGTTTAAAGTCAGATGATGCGTCATCGCAAAATACATCCAAACCGCCATAGCATCTCCAGTGTTAATATTATCCAGCAAAAAAACATGCTGAATAGAATGATCGGCAACAAAACCCGCCTCAGGAAGCTTCGTCTTAAACACAGAATTCACGGGTTGAGACCAATTGCCTTTTATAAAATTAATCAGATATTGTTGATCCGCTATCTGCAAACTCAACATAAGCAGAAAAATAGCCCGCCTTTTTTTTAGGGAAAGCGGAAAAAATATCGTAAATTTTTACTAACACAAAAAATTCAATAAAATACCATACTGGCCAAATAAAACGCCCAGAAGATCGAAAAACTCCTACCGAATGCTCTAGATGTTGAAAATGATGGATATTCAACAAAGTGATTCGATGTCCAGCCACCTGAATCACAGAACTCAGCGCGAATAAGAAGTAAATACCTAGTATCCAGATAAGGCCAGAATAACTTCTAGAATAAAAACGCTTAGAACAATAGACTTCTTTAAAAAAAGATAGGAAGAAAATTCCAACGAGGGGAATAATGAGACCCAAACCAAGATAAGCATACCCTTCATACTGCCCTACCCCAACAGGTAAAGGATGCAACAACAGAGAGCCATAGGTGGGATTAATAAAAGTCAATAGATTGGTGCTGTACTCACTAAAACCACCTCCAAACGAATCTGTCGCTGGCGATGAAAAATATCCCCAAAACCAAGCAAACAGCCCGGATGCAACAAAGAAAAAGGCTAAAATCAACCCCGTTGAGGAGAAAGAACACTTTTCTTGAACGTAAAATTTCCAGCACAATGCCACCGCCAAAGGAACGACCATGCCAGCGATATAAGGGTGGACTCCAACAGCGATAAAACAAAGTAATATTTGATAGGCGATATCTTTTTTAATAGAGATCTTCGGCTTCATAATAAGCAATAACTCAAACACTAATAACCATTGCACCGTTAACGCAAAATGACCGAGAAATCGCCACAGAAATGTCGAAGAAATAAGAGTAAAACAGCCACCCACAAAGCCAAAAAAAAGCATTGGTCTTAATACTCGACAAAATAAACTGCCCGAATAAAACATCATCATCGCATTTAAAACACATAAAATATCCAAAAAAATTAAACGGACTCCGGATAAACAAAGGAGTA
>JAJOJD010000020.1 GCA_021208965.1 Gammaproteobacteria bacterium | reverse complement strand
ATTATCTTGCTTCTCTTGCTGAGAAAATGAATAATCAACCGCGGAAATGTCTGGGCTTTAAAACTCCAAAAGAGGTGTTAACTCAGCGTTATAACATCGATTGTCGCACTTCAACCTAGAATGCACCCACTACCAATACTTGTAAATGACTGTATTTTAACAGATTTTCAGATTAATACGTTCACAAAAAAAAACGGAAGACCCAGATTTCGCGAAACTTTCGCGCAAATTTCGCGAAATTTATGTTTTATTCCATTTTTAAACTCCATACTGTTTTTCTACTGGCTCCACGCGAGGTAAGAATTTGTTGTTCTTTTAAAAATCTCAAATCATTTTGTAGTGTTCTTTGCGAAACAGAATGTTCCAATTTAGATAGTAACATTTGAGTGTTTATCGCACCATACTGCTGAAAAATTTGTACTATTTTTTTTTGTCTTTCAGATAATAGTGTATGTTCAGAAAAAGTGGGTTTACTAGAAAAATCACTTCTCATTGGCGTTTTAAATTTTAAAATAACAGAAAACCCACCGGTGTGTTCTTCAAATTCAGGTTCGGGCAATTCATCTTGCTTACAAAGAGCAATCATTTTATTAGTACCTGTGCCCCAACGTTCAATAAAACCTCTAATATAAAATATTTCTGCGATTAATTTATTTCTTCGAACTGATTCATGAGTTTTTTTTAAAGAATTAATAGTAAGATTTTTCAGTAAAAATCCACTGTTCCAAATCTCCAGCCTGTCGTCAAAAATTCCTAATGAAAAGCCTGTTGATCGATCTGTATAATCACGATGACACAAAGCATTTATTAATGCTTCACGTACAGCAAACACTGGCAACGCCGGCTTATCTATTCTTTTAAATTGATTTGGGTTGAATGTACTAGCAATCGGTAAATGACGCCGTAAAAAATCATCTTCCGCTTTTAATAATTTAAAAATATTTCCTGACATTTGCTGGTTATCAATAAACCCAGACAATTTATCTTTTCCCTGAAATCGTGCCATTTTTAAATGACACTGTGGTAAGCAAGCATGATCTTTTGCAAATAAAACTAATGCAGCATTTCTTAACTGTTTATTTTTAATCAAATTGAAACGTAATAAAATATCTTCTATATTTTCTTTAACCGAACTGGCCGGTAGACGTCCTTCATTTATTCCATCAGAAACAGTCGTGTAAATCTCATCATGATCCAGATCATCTATGGTGAAATCAGCGGCCACTTCTGCATCCCAAGGTCGCGCTATATTTACTCGATCGAGCAAAAGATTTTCGTAGTGTTGTTGCGGCATTAATCGTGTGGAATTTCCTAAACGCCAAAACGGTTTTGATGAAAACACATAAGGAATGGAAGACGACGTTGGAGTCACCGTTAATTTAATAACGTATCTATTTTTTCTACAGCAATAGTATCAATATCAATTTGTGTTGGGGGTTCAATTTTAGCGATCATGTTTGCAATATCAAGATGAGTTTGATCAGTGACCTCTTGACCAACAATACGACCATCATTTTTTATGCCAAAGAGTACAGCTCCGCCACTTTTATTTAAAAACGCACACAAGGTTTCAAACGCAGGCTTTAATTGCCCAGTTGATACTTTAAATTCTAAAGCATCTGACTCTCCTTCTGCAACTAAGGCTACCATTTGTTCAACATTCATATTCTTTCTCGCTCAGTTGTTCATGCACTTTATTTGCAAATAATAACATCTCTTTTATGTTCGAGAGATTTAACAAAGTGTAAATGTCTTGCCATTCGTTTTCTATTTTTATCAGTAGATCTGGATTTAAAACATAACGACCATGTCTGACACGCACAAACAATTTTTTATTATATAGATCTTTTCGATTGACTTCATGTTTAGATAAGATGCTGGAAATATAGGCGCGTCGTTTGCGATTTTCTGGAATCATTATCGCTGGAAAATATTGTAAAGGTTCAAGAAATACATCAACATTAAATGACCATGCAATGTGATTACGCTGGGGGCGTTGGTGTGCGGTAGCCATAATCATATTCACTAAGAAGAATTCCATTCGTCTATCATTTAAGGTGATGAGTTTATTATCACTTTGTAAGCGCATTGTATCGGCAATATTGCACTCATAAAGTGGCGCTAGTTTTTCTGTTGCAAAGCGCTTATCCAAACAGGCTTTTTGTAACACGATTTGAAAAGCGTTTTTACCAACATTATCCGTTAAATAAGGGTCAGCGCCTTTTTCGATAAGCTGTTTAGCGAGTACGCTATTGCCGAAATTACAAGCCGTCATTAATGACGTTTGATTAAATATCGTGCGAAAGTCAACACCATAAGCAGACACATCGCGCATCACTGATGTCGTATTGCTTGAATAATAGCCGGTGAAATACTTGTGTTGTAACAATTGGTAATCTTTTTTAGGGCGCATTGCTGGTGCAAATTCGACATGAATAAGCTCATCCATTAAGCTAGGTTGATGGTAATACAAAGCGTATTCAAATAATAAAAGACGTGCTTCTTTATCCTTTTTTTGTTGGTTGAGTGCTTTTTCACGTAAATGAACGAGTGCTTTAGGCGTAAGTACAGACCAAGGCACGGTTTTTTTACATAAAATTGTTTCACGAATAGCATCAGCTTGAGCTTGTTTACCTTGTAACTCTAGGCGTCTCGCCTCTTTTTGCCAATCATCAAGCGAAGACGCTTGAGCGTCAATAGCGGTAAATTTTTTTGTCGGATGTAACCCCAAAATATTTAACAAAGGATGTTGTTCAATAATCTCGATAAAATACACATTTTTAATGGCACGCGTGATGGCAACATAAAGTGCATTAACAAAAAACTTATAAATCTCAAGCGATCGATCAGCTTTATCCTTTACACGCCCATAGACGAGATCACCCTTTAAGTCTTCCTTCGTCACCCCTTGAACCACTTCACGAAAGGACTTTTCCTCGCTGGAGATAAAATGATATAAAATAACATTGTCGTATTCTAACCCCTTGGCCTCATAAATAGAAAATACTAAAGGAGTTTGAAAATAACGACTCACCTGTTCTTTTAAATCATCACGCAAGACAATAATCGCAAAATGCGTGGATTTTTGTGTTTTTATATTAATTTCCTGTCGAATCGCTTCATTGTCTAACAGACAATACACTTCACCTTTGGCAGAACTTTGACTTTCAACCAAGTAATGACTTTCTTTATCAATCGAACCAAAGCGAGCATTTTTAGCTTTTAATAATTTATTCGCTATTGCCGTTACATTCGGCGCATTACGATAATTTTTATTTAAAATACGAATAACTTCTGTCGAATAATCAGAGGCTTGATGATAAAAAAGGCTCTTTATTTTCGCCCAGGAGAAAAAATTTGGATGAACAATTTGGTTTGCATCGCCACATAACAAAAACTGCTGTTTAAGCTTTAAACTTTTTAAAATCAATAATAATTGAATCGGTGTGAAATCTTGCACTTCATCCACGACAATAAAATCGTATTTGGGTTCGCTTAACGTGAGATAATCATAAGAAATAAGATTCGATTCATAAAGATGATTTTCTTGTAACAAAGCAAGATATTGATGAAAGAGATCATACACTCGATCTCGTTCGTTTGCAGGATAAATGGATTGCTTAACGCCTAAGGTCAAATAATCTTCTTTAGATAAAAATCGCTTATCGAGAGCGTTACCTGTTAGCACACCTTTAAATTCTTCATATAATTTATTAGCCTCTTTTAGATAAGAAAGTTTACCGCTTCTTGATAACCACGCTGAAAACTGGGGAAAGTCCATTTCCTTTCCCTGCGGTACCTGAATGGTTTCACAGAATTCACGATAAGACAGAAAATCGACTTCTTGATCTTCATTGCTATAATAATTGGCGTAATAGAGTTGACGCGCATTTTGCACTAAATAATCAGAGCCCGTTACGTATAATACCTCGCCTAAACATTGTTTCATCTTTTCCAGGGTTAACATCGTTTTACCGCTACCAGCAGAGCCGATTAAAATCAGGGGCGGATTCATTTGAAAAATGGATTCTTGTAAGGTATCAAACGATAAAATTTTATCCAGCAAATAAAAATGCCGCAGTTGTGGATTGACGTAGGAAATCAGCTGCACCTCTTCTTCTGGCACGTCCGTCGCTTTTTTAATCGCTTCCAGCTTATTTTCATCCACTTCTGCCCCATTCAGGAAGCGGGATTTATCGTAGGCGTGATTCAGAATGACTTCCAGTGCAAAAATGTATTTCTGCCCTTCATAATTTCCAATGCTGAACAACAGCCGATTTTCCTTGTCCAGTTTCGCCCGGTAGTAGCCCGTCTGCTGCATCTTTTTCACATCCGCCGAACTGAAATCACCCTCTTGCAAATAGCCGACTACTTTGTCAAATTGTTTT
>JAJOJD010000015.1 GCA_021208965.1 Gammaproteobacteria bacterium | reverse complement strand
TTTGCATACAGCACGAGCGATGATGCGTTAACGAATATTCTGACATCAGCGGTGAACTATGCGCAATCTGGCCCTGCGCGCGCACTGTGTGTCTTGGCGATTGCCGGCGCTGGTTATCTGTGGATTGGTAAAGGGGTATTACCGAAGTCTTATGCCATTGCGATTATTTGCGGTTCAGGCTTTATTTTCGGCGCGGGTTTTATTGGGGCGAATGTATTGGGATTACAAGGCTAATGCAAACCGAAGAAATCAGTGTCCACCCCATTTTTGCTGGTATGACACGACCACCGATGTTTTTAGGGATTACGATTGATTACTTGATGGTAACGATGTTGATAACCGTTGTTTGTTTCATGATGTCAAATTCCGCAAAGTTTCTGATTATGTACATACCACTACATATCATCGGCTGGATAGGGTGTCAGTTCGATCCGAATTTTTTTCGAGTGCTCATCAAAAGAATCATGTGTCCAAATGTGGCGAATAAACATCTCTGGGGATCACAAAGTTATGAGCCGTTCTAATGTATTAAGGGCTGTTAAAAAAGAAGTTGGCGTGTCGTGTCATGTGCCCATCACCCATTTGAATTCGCCGACCATTTTAGAGACGAAAGATGGCATGGTGTTTTCGGTGTTAAAAATTGACGGTGTTCCCTTTCAAACAGAAAAGAACGAGACAATTAATCAATTTAATCGTATTTGGCAACGGTTATTAGCATCGCTGGATGAGCAAGTGTGTCTTTATGTCACTGTCCATCGAAAAAAAGTTGATCATTATTTAGACGGTCTTTTTCCCAACAGCATCCTACAAAAAATTAATGACGATTACATGAATCGCTTTAAAAAAAGCACAATGTATCAGAATGACATTTATATCAGCGTGGTATTTCGTGGTTTAAATTCTGGCAAGGTCGGCAAAGGCATTTCTCTGTTTAATAAACTTACCGACAGTGTGGTCAAAGAAGCACGCCGAGAGCGACGACGTATCCAAATTCATGAACTCACCAAAGTCGTTCAACGCTTGGAAAGTGTTTTGTCGCCGTTCAAGCCGGTGCTCTTAGGCTCACGGGACAATGAAATTCACGCATCAGAACTTTTGCAGTTTTTAAGTATGTTAATTAATGGGGGACAAGCGCAGCTTTTACCCCAATCAGGCGTTTCTTTTCAAAGCGCCAAATCGATTGACAGCGTTATGAAAGAAATCGATCGTTATCCAGACGGAGATTTATCTAAGCTATTACCGTTAAACCGAATTTTCTTTGGTGAAAACATTCAATTTCAGGGCAATACCACGACCAATAAACGATTTGCAGGCATATTAAGTATTAAATCGTATCCAGAAGAAAGTGCGAGCATTGCCTTAAACAGTGTAATGCACTTGGATTGCGAGTGGATCAGCACCCATACGTTTGCGATTGAAGCCAAAGATGTGGTGATGAAAAAGGTAAAACAACAAGCCAATAAATTGAAAAGTGTCAATGATGCCGGTGTGTCTCAAATTGACGAATTAGCCTCACTTCAAGAACTCATACAAACTAATCGCGCTACCGCAGGCTATCATCATCATACGCTCATGATATTGGCTTCATCACAAAGCAAAGTAGACCAGGCGATTAATCAAGCAACACGCTGCTATTTAGATGCAGGCTTTCCGATTGTTCGAGAGTCCATGGGTCAAGAAGCGGCATTTTGGGCGCAGATTCCAGGGAATTTAAACTATGTCGCACGCAGTAGCCTCATCACCTCACAAAACTTTGCAGATTTTTGCCCGCTGCATAATTATAAAACAGGCTATAAAGATGGGAACCATTTAGGCAGCGCCGTCACGCTTTTAGAGACGACGTCAAAGACACCTTACTTTTTTAATCTGCACAAGAAGGGGAGTAAAACGGAAATCACCCCAGGCCACACACTCATTTTTGGAAGTAATGGTGCGGGTAAAACCTTATTGATGACGTTTTTAGATGCACAAGTCTCCCGTTATCACGGGCGTAGTGTGTTCTTTGATCGCGATCGGGGAACGGAAATTTATGTGCGCGCCGTAGGCGGTAGCTATTCTATTCTTTCGCCCAATCATCCTGAAGACAGTTGCTTTAATCCGTTTCTTCTTACTGATACCCCTGCCAATCGACAATTTTGCCAAGATTGGCTTGCTCAGCTGTGTAAAAAAGAATCGGAAACCACACTTGAAGCGGAAATGTTGGAACCCCTAAAAGGGTGTGTCGATTATGCGTTTGATAAGTTATCGATTGAACATCGGCAACTATCACATGCCATTCAAGTATTGCCGGTGAATTTTGAGCGCTGGCCGCAATTACGCCGCTGGTTGCGTGAGAGCGGTAAACGCGAAGCAGGGCAGTACGCCTATCTTTTCGATAATCCCAAAGACACGCTACACGCGCGTGATAAAATGGGCTTTGATATGACGCACTTTTTGGATAATGAACCCCCACAAGTGCGTACCGCTGTTCTTATGTATTTATTTCATTGGATTAAAAGCAAATTGGATGGTCGCTTGATGGCGATTTGGCTCGATGAAGCCTGGCAGTATTTTGTGGATCCTTATTGGGAGAATGAGCTAAAGAAAACATTGCCGACCTTTAGAAAGCTCAATGCATTTTTAGTCATGGCAACTCAATCGGTCGCCAGTGTCGCTGAATCAAAACTCCGAAATATTGCGCTCGATAATAGTGCCACACAAATATTTTACCCAAATCCAGAAGGGCGGCCTGAATATTATCAACAGAGCTTTAGTTTAAGTGAGGCTGAATTTGAATTCATTAAAGAAAACGAAGCCAAAAGTCGTCAGTTTTTGATTAAACACGGTCATGATTCGGTCATTTGTAAGCTTAATCTCGGCGATATGGTCGATACTATCTTTATTCTCTCAGCAGATAAAAAATCGATTGCGATTTTAGATGAATTACGTCAAATGAATGATGACGTCACCCTTTGGTTACCTGAGTTAATCAGACGCAGGAGGGCGATGTGAAAAAAATACTCCTCCTTATTATGATGGGGTGTTTATTGACACCTGCGTATGCGGATGAATCCTCAGCAGCGGTGATTGCGTTATTGGAAGAAATCTCAGCATCCAATACCCTGATTGAAGGGTATGATCTTCTCATAAAAAATATGACCGATGAGCAATTTAAAATCTTAGCCGAGCACTTTGGCTACGGTGACTTATTGAACACTGATGAGGATGTGAACGCGCGTAAATGGTCACCGGACACCTGGGAGAGTGCGTTACAAGGATTGTCCGGTGGGAATGATGATCGTTATCAAGAACTCGTGGATGAGTATCAAAAAAATCATCCGTATTTATCGAGCGATGAGATGAGAAAAGGGGCGAGTGACGCCTACACCACGAATTATGAACAACAAGTTGAAACGAACCGAGCGGCGATGGCGCATGCGTCTTACTCGTTTGAGGACGTCAATAAGCATCTAGATCAAATTAAAGCGTTGTCCAGCAAAATCAATCAAGCAGAGAACCAAAAAGCCATAGAAGAAATTAATGCACGGATTAATACGGAAGTGGCGTATCTTCAAGTCGAACAAATCAAATCTCTGGCGATTATGAATGAACAATTAGCGCAATCGCAAGCGAGCGTATTAGTCCATGAAAAGGCGGCCTCTGAATTTAATCAGATACCGGAGAAATAATTTTTTTAACTATGAGGAAAGTCGGGATGAACCATAACATTTGTCAGTATACGAAAAGATCTCTTTTATTTTATGTCAGTACGCTGTTGCTCACCAGTTTTTTTCTGGTGGGTTGTGCGTCACAAAACTTAAAAGCGCCGTGTCCGGATTACGGTCGTCATTGTGATAAAACGCCGGTCAATAGTTGGGATACGTCCACCGTATAAAGAATGTGAAAAATTTTAATAGGAGAAAGGTAATGAAATATTTGAAAAAAACAACGATCGCGTGTATCGCCTCTTTCGGGCTGATAGCACTGACAGGCTGTTCGAGTATTTTTGGGGATAACAATCGTGTGGTACATATCGATTCAGAGCCTAAAGGTGCGAAAGTGACGGTGAATAATATTGCGGTCGATAGCCACACCCCGACAGAAGTGGTTGTAAAAGATATGTTTTCACCAACAGTGATTACAGTACAAAAACCAGGGTGTACAAAGAAAACCGTCATCATCCAACCTGAATTTCAAAAAGTCGGGATTTTAAATATTTTGATTCTACCAGGATTTATTGTGGATGCGATCACCGGCAACATGATGAAAGTGCCTGAGGATAAACGCCATATTGATGTAAAAACGTGTTAATCAAAGCATAACTCAATTTTTTTTAAAAAAGGAGCAATAGTATGAAAATGACCATGAAAACAAATATAAAAATCACAGGTGTCGTTAGCGCAATCGTGATGAGCGTTGCATTAACAGCGTGTTC
>JAJOJD010000066.1 GCA_021208965.1 Gammaproteobacteria bacterium | reverse complement strand
GGTGATCCAAGTAGAGGGCATAACCACGAGAATAGCAGTAGGCGCCCGCCGTTTTACTGCCACGGCAGTAGATATAGCATTACAAATATCTGTTTCAACTGAGTGTTCCGTATCCAGAGTTCCTGCACAATCAATACAATCTATAGCCTCTAAGATGTCAGTGTCAGGATGTTCTGTATATACAAATATTCCTTTGGTTTCTGCGGCATGCCTATGGCCAATTTTAGGACGCCTTCCAGCAAAATGTTCATTGCTATATTCTACTCTGAGGGCACCTTGAATTTCTGACATAGCTAATGGATGCCCTAATAAATGACCCATCACAACACTTTTACCTAAACGTGTACGCCCCATAGCCATGACACGTCTATGTTCAGAAAATCGTTGATTTTCACGAATTGTATTTCCTAAAGTGACATACATTGTCTCAAAAAGAGTACTTAAATTAATATTCGCTTCATTTATAATGTTTTGATCACTTTTAGGCAATTCTTCATGAAGCTGTTTACCTAAATCAATTAATGTTTTTGGTACAGTTTCTTCCTTTAAATCTGTTTCTGGTAAAGAGCGTCTTGCTGCTAGTTCCGGTAATTCGCCATATCGTATGACATCGCGATCAGGATTAATAAAAACGCAAAATTGCTGTAGTTGTGGTAAAAATTGACAAAAATCTTCTTCAATCATTTCAATAGTTGTAAGAGCTTCAGGAATACTTCGAATTTTGGTAACATTAGGTCTGAACTCACCAACATTGCGTGCATAGGCTGAAACATCAAGTACTCGGCTAACGTCTAGTTGTTCTTGCAGACGCGATCCTCCTAATTTCAATTCTGCACCTAAAAAGCTAGCATTAATACTACCCATTAATTTTGATATATCTTCATTCTCTTTTTTTCGTAGCTTTATTTTAACATGCACTTCATAGCCAACATGAAGATGACCTGAGTGAACAAAAGAATCACCCCTCGCCTCTACTTCGCTGCGATCTGGTAGTTCTACAAGACGGCTATGTATACTTTCATAACGAAAAAAGGAATAAACAAGCTCAATAGTATTATCCCGTTGTTCTTGCCTATTTTCCCTTTGAATCTGAGCACCAAAATTAACCCGCAGAGGCAATAAAAAAGCAAAATCAATAGAAGAGCTTAATTGATTAACTGTTTCACTTTCGCTATATCCAATGCGCTGAATTTGAACACCAGAGGGTTCGCTCATAACGATATCACTATCTGTAATTTCACAAGCACTACGTAATACAAAACGACTTGATGGCTGCAAGCTACTATAATGAACACGGCTAAAACCATGCCCTAAAAAATAATTTTTCGCATAAATTTTTAAAAAACTTTTCATTAAATTGTGCTAATCTTCCACCGACACTTTGTGCTCGTGGCATGCGTGCTGCTGAGCTTGTCGTGCTTGTTAATGTGGCTTCATCTATTGACGCGTCAATAGCACTTCTTTGTCGGTTTAACATGGCCATTCTCCTTTCAACAGTTGGTGTATTTTGATAATTTGAAAAAGTTTTAATATCGATAGGGTCTTTATCTAATTCATATCGCCGAATGATGGCGGGTATCTGATGAATATCTTGTGTATGATTAACCCAGTTCACCCATGTTCGTATACGAAAAATAGGGCTACTTGAATCTTCTAAGTAGGCAATAAAATGCCGTATTTGATGCAAATACCCTGTAGAGTAAGCAGATAAAGCCGTATCCGTTACATTAGCTATTGTTTTAAACATTGAGGCATTATTGCCAGCAATAGGCTGTACTACAGAATGATCGCGCATGATATCTAACCCTGCACCAATAGAACTATAATACGTATCTGTATTAACAAATAGTAAAGTCCCAACATGTTGATGACAGGTATTTACCAAATTTGGCTGCCCGACCAAATTATAAATTAATGCTTCATGCCGTCGGAAGTAAGGCATGGTCTGTGCATGCGAATAAAAACCAGGAGAGTCAAATATAATCGCTGAAATTCCGTATTCTAACGCCATTGATGAAGCTAAGGCGCCACCCAGAGAATGACCTGTAAAGGTTATATCAGAATAACACAAATGATGTGATTGTTGGTAAAACTGCTTTGCTTGTTCTGCAACAGAAATTGGCCACTGCAACAGTATTTGTGCATCAGAAACAAGATTTTGAAGGTTTTGTGTTCCCCTAAAAGCAATAACAGTTTTTTGCTCTCGACGAGAATTAAAAATAGAGATACCTAATCCAGATGCATTTTCAAAAAAAGCCGCTCTTTCCCAAGAATCAGGTAATTCAAAGATTTTTTCATAAGCAGCCTTCGAAAAAAGCGAGGCATAAAAAAAGCTCGTTTGCATTGATTTCACCACTTTAAGTGATCATTATTACAAATTAGAAATGTAGCTTTTTATTTTTTTTACGATATTCCACACGCTTTATCTTGTACTCTTCCAACAGCTCCAGGTAAGCCATAAGATAAGCATCTAAAATCGTGGACAGCCTACTACTTATCATAAATAATATCAAGGCTTACTAGAAAATAAATATGCATCCGATAATTTAGTTTATGTGGAGTATCTTTATGAGAAAAGAATTTTTAATAGCGCTAGCTGGAGAAATTTTGCCGCATTTATCTTGGGAAAATAAAGAAGTAATTATTGATATTAAGTTAAGCATCTTATTTGAACAGATATATTCTATACTCAAGGGTACTGTTGTTGAAAGTAAGCGTTTTTCTGATAAACCGCGTGTTATGGTATTGGGCCGCACTCGCGTTGGCAAAAGTGTTGTGATGGGTCATTTATTAGGGCATCCATTAGCTATGTCAGAAATTCAAGGTGCCCTCAGAGTAGAATATAGCAATGAACATTTTGCTGGAAGGCGTCCTAAAATTGGCCATAAGCACGCCTCTGAAACTAAAGGCGCATTTTTATATGACAATGATGCTTCTAGTATTGATTGCATTGATTGTGCAGGAGTTTTGGATATAGAACACTCAGTTGAAACAGACATATGTAATGCGTTATCTGTTTCTATGATGGTTAAGCGTAGAAAACCTACAGCAATAGTCGTGGTTATGCCCTCTGCTTGGATCACCGATACCGGTATGGTAGATTTTTTAGAAACTATTCAACGTTTAAAACGTATTTTACCGTCAGATCATCGTGTGTGGTCATCTGTCATTTTTATCCTGAATGATCATACACTCATTCCACATCCAGTGAAACGTAGAAGCTTTTTATCAGCTGATGAAATAAAAGCAAATGTCTTCAGACAAATGAATATAAAAATTGCGGAATTAAGAGCTGATTTAGATAAGCTACGCCCCACGAGAGGCATTGCCGCTAGTCTATGGAATGCTGTTACGCGTAACCTTAACGCTGTTGCAGAAGAGGCAGATTGGCGCACTGGAATTTCTGAAACAGAACTACATGCATCGTTGGATGAAAATCGTATTATTCAAATTAATCGCATCATCGACGAAATAAGACTCTTAGAACGGTTATTACAATACCAAGATAACTTTGTTGTAACGGATTTTGAATCAGGAAAAAATATTAAAGAAGAGGTATTACAGATTTTACAAAATAGAACGCGTTTATCTCTATTTAGTCTGGCAGAGCAATTTACTGTAGAACGTTTTTATGAAGATCGCACATCGAATATTCAATTTAAATTTCAAATAATTTTGGAAGCTGTTGTTGATTATTTTTACGAACATTGCAAAAATGAGAAAATATTTAATGAATCTTTTCCTTTTCGACAACTGATAATAGATTTGATAGAAACTTTTAATTTAGGCCATTACATCGACCATAAAAAATATCAAAAATTTAATCGATTAAATGAGTTCCAAGAACGAAGAATAAGTAGAGAAGCAAGTGAGTTTGATGATTTTTGCTCAACTATATTTTCTCAAGAAGATACCTATTCATATCTAGGAGAAGATATTGCACAATCTATTGCTAAGCTTTATCCTAATGGATATCGTTTTTTTATGCGTTCAATACAAGGTATTTCAAAAAATGAATTAACAATCATTTGTAATACGGACGCAATGCCATCAAATATAAAACCAAAATCTAGACGTCTTTTTATGCAAATAAGTGAGAGTTTTTTTCATAGAGCCAGAGAAGTTGGAATACACATCACAAGACCAAGTGATAATCATTTGGTTTTGAAAGGGTCTGCTAGCGCTCTAATAGATTTAGAGAAAGAATTGAAGAAAGTGGCAGAAAATAAACCAAACTTTTGTAGAGTTTCTTAGTTTTAATAGGTGAAAGAGTCAATGATTATTCTCTACTGGGGGTTCTGTCAATTTTGGGCACTCAGCATGTCAATGCGAATGATCTTCTTTAGATTCTATGCAGCTGTTGCTAATAAATTTTGCATTTCACAAAATTTAGCCATAAATTGGCTCCGACGTTCGCTGCG
>JAJOJD010000074.1 GCA_021208965.1 Gammaproteobacteria bacterium | reverse complement strand
TCTACAATTTCAAGAAGTTGCCAGTTTTTTGTTTTAGAAATCGGGCGACTTTCCTTAATGCTAACAACATCCCCTTCAGCACAAATATTATCTTCATCATGAGCATGCAGTTTTGTGGAACGAGTAAGATATTTCTTATACTTACGATCCATTGCTTTATAAACAACCTTCACCGTAATTGTTTTATCTCGTTTTGCACTAACAACTTGACCGGTTAAAACTTTTGCATGCGTACTCATAACTGACCACCTTTTTCTTTTTCACTGACCAAGGTTTTAACTTGAGCAATTTTTTTTCTTACCTCACGAATTTTGTGCGATTTTGGAGATTGACCCGTTTTATTTTGTATGCGCAAACTAAACTGCTCACGTCGCAATACTTCTAATTCTTGAAAAAGCTCAACCAACGATTTTGTTCTTAATTCGGCAGCAAACATTACATCACCTCACGCTGTTGGAATATAGTAGAGACTGGCAATTTTGCTGCTGCAAGAATAAATGCTTCTCGGGCAATTTCTTCTGAGACACCCTCTATTTCAAATAAAATTTGTCCAGGCTTAATCTGAGCAACCCAATATTCAACGTTACCCTTCCCTTTACCTTGACGAACTTCTAATGGCTTCTTCGTGATTGGCTTGTCTGGAAAAACACGTATCCAAAGTTTACCGCCACGTTTACTGTGGCGAGAAATAGTACGTCGCGCGGCTTCGATCTGTCGTGCTGTCAACTGACCACGAACAACCGCTTTTAAGCCAAAAGAACCAAAACAAACCTTTGATCCACGCTCAGCCATGCCGCGATTTCTACCTTTTTGTTGTTTGCGATACTTCGTTCGCTTCGGTTGAAGCATTTCGCTATCTCCTATTAATGACTATTTTATTCTTCAATTATATGTTTTTTAGTTGATTCCAAGGCTTCTTTGCTAACAATTTCACCTTTGAATATCCAAACCTTAACACCAATAATTCCGTAGGTCGTTTGAGCTTCTGCTGTTGCATAATCAATATCCGCCCTAAAAGTATGCAAAGGAACCCTGCCTTCACGATACCACTCAGTTCGAGCAATTTCAGCACCACCTAAACGACCACTGACACAAACCTTGACTCCTAAAGCACCCAACTTAAGTGCACTAGTCACGGCACGCTTCATGGCTCGCCTAAACATAACACGTTTCTCTAACTGCTGAGCGACAGATTCAGACACTAAGCGAGCATCAATAGCCGATTTACGTACCTCTTCGATCGTTATATGAACCGGAACTTTCAATAGTTTACTGACTTCTTCTCGAAGAATTTCAATATCCTTACCACTTTTACCAATAACATTACCAGGACGAGCGGCAGATATTTTAACACGGGCATTTTTCGCGGGCCGTTCGATAACAACACTGCTAATAGCGGCTTGTTTTAATTTTTTCTTAATATACTGGCGAGCTTTTATATCCGCCAACAAAACATTAGCATAATCTTTAGGATCTGCGTACCAAGTAGACTCCCATGATTTTGTATAGCCTAAACGAATACCTAAAGGATTAACTTTTTGACCCATTATTTTTGCCCTCTAGCTTTAAAATTTTGCAATTGATCAGATACTTCAACAGTAATATGACATGACCGTTTAACAATCCGGTTTCCTCGCCCCTTTGCACGAGGCATCATTCGTTTCATACTAGGCCCCTCATTAACCATGATGGCTGAAACCCCTAACGCATCAATATCAGCACCCAAGTTGTTTTCAGCATTAGCAACAGCAGAATTAAGAACTTTCTTAATTAGCTCAGCCGCTTTTTTAGTGCTAAATTTTAAAATATTTATCGCATTTTCAACAGATTTGCCACGAATCTGGTCCGCAACTAACCGAGCTTTTTGCGCGGATATTCTCGCTTGTTTGTGAACTGCTTTTGCTTGCATTCAAAGACCCCTCATCTAATATTTTTGATGCCTAACATTATGACTTTTTATTTGCCGCATGTCCGCGGTATGTTCTTGTCAGTGAAAACTCACCTAATTTATGACCAACCATGTTCTCAGTAACAAACACAGGAACATGCTCCTTGCCATTATGAACACTAATCGTCATCCCAACCATTTGTGGAATGATCATAGAGCGTCTAGACCAAGTTTTAATTGGTTTCTTAGAGCTATCACGAAGCGTTTTCTCCACTTTTTTTAACAAGTGAAGATCGATAAACGGACCTTTTTTAACTGATCTTGGCACCTTAAATCCCCTTTCTTATCTTTATCTAGTTTTCTTTCGACGACTAACAATAAACTTGTCAGTACGTTTGTTATGACGAGTTTTATATCCCTTTGTTTTAACTCCCCAGGGGGTCACAGGATGACAACCCGCAGATGTTTTACCTTCACCACCACCATGTGGGTGATCTACTGGGTTCATTGCAACACCTCGAACAGTTGGTCGAACCCCACGATGACGAGTAGCACCCGCCTTTCCAAGACAAACCAAGTTATGTTCAGACTTCGAAACCTCGCCAATCGACGCACGACAGTCAACATGAATTTTTCGCATTTCACCTGAACGCAAACGCAAAGTTGCATAGACCCCTTCTTTAGCAACTAACTGCGCATATCCGCCAGCACTACGAACCATTTGCGCGCCTTTCCCCGGCTTCATTTCAATACAATGAACAGTAGAACCTACTGGAATATTTCGCAAAGGCAAACAACTACCCACGGCTATTGGTGCTTGACTACCGTTTTCTATTTTTGAACCTTTTTCAACTCCTTTAGGAGCAATAATGTAACGACGCTCTCCATCAGCATACAACACCAAAGCAACATACGCTGTACGATTTGGGTCATACTCTATGCGCTCGACACAAGCAGGAACGGCATCCTTGTTACGCAGAAAATCTATCTCTCTATATTTTCGCTTATGCGCGCCACCAATATGGCGAGTCGTAATACGACCCATATTATTACGCCCTGAGGCAGCCTTTTTACCTTTGACCAGACTTTTCAAAGGAGATCCTTTATGAAGATCTGTACGCACTAAGCTAATCTTATGGCGACTACCAGCGGACTTTGTTGATGAGTATCGTCTCAAAATTACAGCCATTTCAACACCTTACTTATTCTGCATTAGAAAAATTAATATCATCACCTTGGGATAAAGACACATAAGCTTTCTTCCAAGCTTTACGCATACCCAGCGTGCGCGCGAACATTTTTTTTTGCGGTTTAATATTCAAGACCCGAACAGCCTGAACCTTAACCTTAAACAAAAATTCTACCGCTTCCTTTATTTCATTTTTAGTGGCGGAAGGAAGAACTTTTAACACAATTTGTTTATTCGGCAATTCAGCCAAACCAGCAGATTTTTCAGAAACATGGGGACCAACAATAATTTGGTATTTTCTTTCAGCATTCACGAAAATCTCTCCTCAATCAAGGGCAATGCATCTTTAGTGACTAACACATTTTTATAACTTAATAGGCTTAACGGATCAATCAACGGAACATCAATAACGTCAACGTGTCCTAAATTTCGTGCCGCCAAGTATAAGTTTTCACTGATCTCAGAACAGATAATTAAAACATCGCTCACGTTATAAGCATTTAGCTTTTGAACCATTTCTTTTGTTTTTGGGGAATCAATAACCACATCATCAACAAACAACAAAACCCCATCGTTCGCCAAACGTGATAAAATTGAACGCATGGCTGCATTATACATTTTTTTATTAACTTTCTGCATAAAGTTTCTTGGCGTAGCCGCAAAAGCCTTTCCACCTCCAACCCAAATAGGGCTACGAATAGTACCAGCACGAGCACGACCGGTACCTTTTTGACGCCAAGGTTTTATACCACCACCGCGAACAGCGGCACGATTCTTCTGAGCTTTAGTCCCTTGTCTACCACCCGCTTGATAAGCAACCACAACTTGATGAACTAAATCATCATTAAAAATTTGCCCAAATACACGGTCAGAAACCACAATTTTTTCCGAAAGCTCTTGAGCAGACGATATTAAACTAAATTCCATCATTTACACCCCAGCTTTTGCTTTAACAGCAGGCTTTAGAATGACCAATGCCCCAGGAGCTCCTGGAACGCCACCCTTAACCATAATCAATTTTTTACCCAAATCAAGCTTGACAATTTCTTGGCTTTGAATCGTTGTCCGAACATCTCCAAGATGACCAGCCATTTTTTTACCCTTAAATACACGCCCTGGGGTCTGGTTTTGACCAATAGATCCAGGAACTCGATGAGATCGAGAATTACCATGAGAAGCATCTTGAGTTCGAAAGTTGTGCCGCTTAACCGTTCCCGCAAAACCTTTACCCTTTGAATGGGAGGTTACATCAACTTTCTGACCTACGGCAAATAAACTTTCCAAAGAAAGCTCATCACCAACTTTATAACCATCAAGATCTGCGTCATTGGAGACACGAAACTCCCAGAGACCAAGACCTGGCTTTAACCCTGCTTTCTTAAAATGCCCTTGGAGAGGCTCCGTCACTTTATTTATTTTTTTCTCGCCCGTAGTAATTTGTAACGAGGAATATCCATCGATTGCAGATGTTTTAATTTGAGAGACAAATGTCGGACTTAGCTCCAATATTGTCACCGGAATAGAACGGCCATCGTCATTAAAAAGACGACTCATTCCGCATTTCTTTACTACTAACCCAATAGCCATAACGCTACCCCTTCAACTTACCAGATTAATTTTCAACGCTATCTACACTAATTTTTACATCAACCCCAGCAGAAAGATCTAGCTTCATCAAAGCATCTACTGTTTTAGGCGTTGGCTCCAAAATATCAATTAAACGCTTATGCGTTCTGATTTCATATTGATCTCGAGCATCTTTATTCGCATGCGGTGAAATCAATATAGTAAACTTTTCAATAGAGGTCGGCAGCGGAATAGGGCCACAAATCTGGGCTCCATTTCTCTTTGCAGTATCAACAATCTCTTTCGTCGATTGATCAATCAGTTTATGATCAAAACCTTTCAAACGAATCCGAATACGTTGCTTACTGCCAATAACGACAGCCGCTTTTTTAACCGCTGGTTTTTTGACAACTGTCTTCTTCGCATCTGTTTTGTGAACAGCCGTTTTTTTTTACTTTTGACACAACAATCTTAGATGAAGAATCTTTCACTGCTGCTTTAGCAGTCTTTTTTTCAACTTCCATCTTTCACCCTCATTCAATAACTTTTGCGACAACACCAGCACCCACCGTACGCCCGCCTTCTCTTATCGCAAAACGCACACCCTCTTCCATCGCAACCGGACAAATCAAATTCACCTCAATAGAAATATTATCCCCAGGCATCACCATCTCAACTCCCTCAGGCAATATCACCTCTCCCGTCACATCCGTCGTCCTAAAATAAAACTGAGGACGATATCCTTTGAAAAACGGCGTATGACGACCACCTTCCTCTTTCGTCAATACATAAACTTCCGCTGAAAACTTCGTGTGAGGCGTAATCGATCCCGGCTTAGCCAATACCTGACCTCGCTCCACATCCTCTCGCTTCGTCCCCCTCAATAAAATCCCAACGTTATCTCCCGCTTGCCCTTGATCCAACAACTTACGGAACATCTCAACGCCCGTACATATCGTCTTCACCGTCGGACGAATACCAACAATCTCTACTTCCTCTCCAACCTTAACAATCCCTCGCTCTATTCGACCCGTCACCACCGTCCCTCGACCCGATATCGAAAACACATCCTCAATCGGCAACAAAAATGGCTTGTCCGTCTCCCTCTCCGGCTGCGGAAAATAACTATCCATCGCCGCCGTCAATTTCTCCACCGACGACACACCCAACGGACCCGTATCTCCATTCAACGCCTTCAACGCAGACCCAACAATAATCGGCGTATCATCACCAGGAAAATTATACGAACTCAATAACTCCCTAACTTCCATCTCAACTAATTCAATAATCTCAGGGTCATCCGCCATATCCGCTTTATTCAAAAACACAATAATGTAAGGAACACCAACCTGACGAGCTAACACAATATGCTCTCGCGTCTGCGGCATCGGACCATCCGCCGCACTGACCACCAATATCGCTCCATCCATCTGCGCCGCTCCCGTAATCATGTTCTTCACATAATCCGCATGCCCTGGACAATCCACATGTGCATAGTGCCGACTGTCCGTCTCATACTCAACATGCGACGTCGCTATCGTAATTCCACGAGCTCGCTCCTCCGGAGCATTGTCAATCTGACTATAATCCCGAACCTCTCCTCCAAATTTCTCCGCCATACACTTCGTTAAAGCCGCTGTTAACGTCGTCTTACCATGATCAACGTGTCCGATCGTCCCAACGTTCATGTGCGGTTTCGTCCTCTCAAACGCTTTCTTTTCTGCCATAATGATCTCCTCTTCTTCAATTAGGGCGAAAATTAGCCGCCCACACAGTTACCTATTCAATAAAACTACAAAAAAACTTTACTATATTATTTATTCAACAACCTTATGACTTACGTTCTTCTATCACTTTTTCAGCAACGCTAGCAGGTGTTTCCATGTACTTAGAAAACTCCATAGAATAACTGGCCCGACCTTGTGTAAGAGAGCGCAAATCCGTTGCATAACCAAACATTTCAGACAAAGGAACCTCAGCCTTTATTTCTTTACCTGCATGAGCATCGTCCATACCTTGAATAATACCACGGCGACGATTTAAATCGCCCATAACATCACCCATAAAATCTTCGGGAGTCAGGACCTCAACCTTCATAATTGGTTCAAGTAAAACAGGCTTAGCTGAACGCGCGCCTTCCTTGAAACACATAGAACCTGCTATTTTAAACGCCATCTCACTGGAGTCTACATCGTGATAAGAGCCATCGAAAACAGTTACTTTTACATCCACAACAGGATAGCCGGCGATAATACCATTTTGCATCTGCTCTTGTACACCTTTATCGATAGCAGGAATGTATTCTTTAGGAATAACGCCACCAACAATAGCATTAACAAATTCATAACCAGTACCTGCTTCCTTTGGCTCAATTTTAAGCCAAACATGGCCATACTGACCACGTCCACCACTTTGACGAATAAACTTCCCTTCTTTTTCAATAGACTGACGCACTGTTTCACGATAAGCAACCTGAGGCTTACCAACATTCGCCTCTACACTAAACTCACGCTTCATGCGATCAACAATAATTTCTAAGTGTAGCTCCCCCATACCAGAAATGATCGTCTGCCCAGTTTCTTCATCGGTAGAAACACGAAAAGAAGGATCTTCTTGCGCAAGCTTACTTAGCGCAATACCCATCTTCTCCTGGTCAGCCTTCGTTTTTGGTTCAACAGCCACAGAGATAACAGGCTCAGGAAATTCCATTCTTTCCAAAGTAATTACCTTATCAAGATCACAGAGAGTATCCCCAGTCGTGACATTCTTTAAACCAACAGCGGCAGCAATATCACCAGCAAATACTTCTTTAATTTCTTCCCGGGTATTGGCATGCATTTGAAGAATACGACCAATACGCTCTTTTTTATCTTTTACCGGATTATAAACGGTCGTACCAGCGGACAACACGCCTGAATATACGCGAAAATAGGTGAGGGTTCCGACATAAGGATCTGTCGCAATTTTAAATGCCAAGGCCGAAAAAGGGGCATCATCATTAGATTTTCTTGAACCTTCGCTACCATTTTCTTCTTCGCCTTTAATATCAGGCACATCGATAGGAGAGGGGAGATATTGAACAACTGCATCTAAAACAGCTTGCACGCCCTTATTTTTAAAGGCTGAGCCACAAAACATAGGAACAATTTCCGTCTTCAGCGTTCGCGCACGAATCCCTGCATAAATCTCTTCCACCGAAAGCTCTTGGCCTTCCAAATATTTCTCCATAAGAATCTCAGATGACTCAGCCGCCGCCTCAACAATCTTTTCACGATATTCTTTACACTTTTCGAGCATATCGGCCGGAACATCACGTTCTTCAAACTGTATACCCATATTCTCGTTAGACCAATGAATAGACTTCATTTTTACAAGATCAACAACGCCTTCAAAGTGCTCTTCTGCACCAATAGGCAACTGCATCGCAACAGGATTTGCACCCAAGCGAGTTTCAAGCTGGCCAACAACACGCAAAAAATCAGCGCCAGCACGATCCATTTTATTAACAAATGCGATTCGGGGAACATTATATTTATTCGCTTGACGCCAAACTGTTTCAGACTGAGGTTCAACACCACCAACCGCACAGAAGACAGCAATCGCACCATCAAGAACACGCAAAGAACGCTCAACCTCAATGGTAAAATCAACGTGACCAGGAGTATCAATAATATTAAATCGATGCTGAGGAAACTGCGAGCCCATACCACTCCAGTAACATGTTGTTGCTGCTGATGTAATCGTAATGCCTCGCTCCTGCTCTTGAACCATCCAATCCATGGTTGCAGCGCCTTCATGGACCTCTCCTATCTTATGGAGAACACCCGTGTAATATAATACACGTTCAGTTGTTGTTGTTTTACCCGCATCAATATGCGCACAAATTCCAAAATTTCTATAACGTTGTATAGGAGTATGACGAGCAGCCACGAATTTTACCTCTTTATTTAAATGCTATTCAGCAGTACGATCTTATGATCACCAACGAAAATGAGCAAACGCCTTATTTGCTTCCGCCATTTTATGCGTATCAATACGCTTCTTAATAGAAGCGCCGCGCCCCTGACAAGCATCGACAATCTCAGCAGTTAACTGATTAATCATTGTCTTTTCAGAACGCGCCCGAGAAAAATCGATCAACCACTTCATGGCTAAAGCCATTCCGCGATTTTCGCTGACCTCAATAGGCACTTGATAAGTAGAACCACCTACACGACGCGATTTAACTTCAACAAGAGGACGAACAGCACGGAGGACATATTCTAACACGTGAACAGGAGTAGCCATTTTAGCCGAACCTCGGCTACCAGAAGAACCATCCCCAGCCTCATCATCTTTAAGGTCAACCTTCTTAAGTTTTTCAAGCGCTGAATCCAAGGAGGTATAAACTATTTTTTCTGCAATAGACTTCTTACCACTTTTCATTAAGCAATTAATAAATTTTGCAACAACTTGACTACCGTAAACCGGATCAGGAAGGATTTCCCTTTTCGGTGCTGCATTTCTTCTTGACATCTAGATAATCCTCAACAATAAATAAATCATTCTATTTTTTAGCGCGCTTTGTACCATACTTAGAGCGCCCACGCTTACGCTTTTGAACACCCGCTGTATCTAAGGCACCGCGCACAGTGTGATAACGCACGCCAGGTAAGTCTTTTACACGACCTCCTCGAACGAGAACAACTGAGTGTTCCTGCAAGTTATGGCCTTCACCCCCAATATAAGAAGTGACTTCAAAACCATTAGTCAATCGAACACGAGCGACTTTTCGCAAAGCAGAGTTAGGTTTTTTCGGAGTTGTCGTATACACACGGGTACAAACCCCCCTTTTCTGTGGACAACGGGCGAGAGCCCTTGTCGCATTTCGCTTAATGCGCGGTTTTCTCGGCGATTTCGTTAACTGATTAATTGTCGGCATTCTGTTGCTCCACCTCTTTTATGACAATAAAAACCCCTGCTCTTTTTTGAGCGAGAGCAAGATTCTAATGATGCTGCCCCACGTTGTCAAGCGAGGCAACTTAAAAAAATACTACTCTATCGAAAATCTTTCCATAAGTGCATTCTGCTGCTCAGCTGTAATTTTTTCGAACAAAAGTCCCGCAGCGTTTAATTTTTTGCCGGCAGCAAGACAATTAAAGCTCAACGCATCAAGAAATGGCCGCTGTTCAGATGAATCAATAAAATCCAACATTTTTTTTGCTGCATTGGGGATAATCGGGAAACTGACTATTCCATACAAACGCACAAGGTGCAAGGAAGCAGCGAGTGAGTTAGCGGCTTTTTGCTTGTCCTCTTTCAACAGCGTCCAAGGTTGAACTTCGGCAATAAACTCATTCCCTAGGCACCAAAACTCTCTTATCAATCGCATTAAAGATCTAAAATTTAATTGTTCATATTCTTCTTTGATTTTTCTGACTAAAGGCAGACAAACATCCGTTAATTTCTGTATATAGAGATTCCCCTGCTCATAAAAGGGGATACAACCATCAAAGTGCTTTTCAATCATGACTGAAATGCGATGGATAAAGTTGCCAAGAACACCGACTAAATCTTTGTTAATCGTGGCTATAAAATCATCTAGACGAAAATCTGAATCGTTACTTTCAGGAATATTCGCTAATAAATAGTATCGCCAATAATCAGCGGGAAAAAGCTGCAAAGCTGTATCCGAAAAAATACCTCTCTTTAGGCTTGTCGAAAATTTGCCTCCTTCATAGGTAAGCCAATGAAATCCTTTAAGAACATCGACTGTTTTCCATTCGATAGATTCAGCCCCCAACAACATGGCCGGCCACATAATTCCATGAAAAGGCAAATTATCTTTGGCCATAAATTGAACGTATTTTACGCTAGCATTATCGCCACACCACCAAGATTTCCAGGCATCTTTATTACCTGCAATATTGCTCGCCCAGTCTTGGGTAATAGCAATATAGGCCATTGGCGCGTCAAACCAGACGTAAAAAACCTTATCTTCATATCCTGGCTTGGTAATTGGAACCCCCCAGTCCAAGTCACGAGAAATACAGCGTGGCTCGAGTCCTTCAGTCAACCATTTTCGCACAACACTCGTAGAATAAGCTGGCCAACCAGATTCTTTCTGTTGAACCCACGCGCGCACCTTACTCTCTAGCTTGTCCAAAGCCAGAAAAACATGGTTAACCATTTTAACTTCTAAGTTTTTACTACCGCTAATTGCTGACTTTGGCTCCACCAACTCAACGGGATCCAATAATTTACCACATAAGTCGCATTGATCCCCTCGGGCTTTATCGTATTCGCAATAAGGGCATATCCCCACGACATAACGATCCGGAAGAAAACGATGATCATCGATTGAATAAAATTGTTGAAGACTGTTTCCTACAATGTAACCATTTTTGTCTAAGTCTTGAAAAATTTTTTGCGTTAAATGATGATTACTAGAGGCAGAACTGCGTCCAAAATAATCAAAAGATATGGAAAATTGTTGATAAATATTTTTCTGCGTTAGGTACATTTTCTCGCAATAGTCGGCAACGGGCAAAGACTCTTCAGCGGCCGCAATTTCCGCAGGTGTTCCATGCTCATCGGTTCCACAAATATAGAGAACCTCCTCGCCTTGCTGCCGAAGAAAACGCGCATACACATCAGCGGGCAATAATGAACCGATAATATTTCCTAAATGCTTAACGCCATTGATATATGGAAGCGCACTTGTGATTAAATATTTCATTAAACCCCTTTTTAAAAGGCGTCATGCTAGACGCCTTTTTTAGAAAATCACTCTTCCTCTGCATGATCAGGTTGTTGAGAAGCACGCTGATTTTCAGCGAGAGCCTTAGCAAAAGCATCTTCAAACTCAACAATATCACGTTCAGAAGAAGCCTGCGCATCAACGGGATCATAAGACCTGCCTGCCGCACGAGCTGCATGATAGGCATGCCCCGTCCCAGCAGGAATAACACGCCCTAGCAAAACATTTTCTTTTAAGCCACGTAGAGAGTCTTTTGCGCCACGCACAGCAGATTCTGTAATCACGCGTGTTGTTTCTTGGAACGATGCTGCAGATAAAAATGAATCCGTTGATAAAGAGGCTTTCGTAATACCTAACAGTATTGGTTGATAGCCGATTTCCATTTTACCTTCTGCACGCAATTTTTCATTAGCCTGAAGAACGGCGGAACGCTCAGTTTGATCTCCTTTAAGATAACGACTATCCCCAGGTGACAACACCAATACTTTACGTAGCATTTGGTTAACAATCACTTCGATATGCTTATCATTAATTTTGACGCCTTGCAAACGATAAACATCCTGAACCTCATTAACAATGTACGACGCCAAACTATGAACACCCAACAAACGCAAAATATCGTGCGGATTCGCTGGACCATCGGCAATCGTTTCACCGCGCTCGACATGTTCACCCTCAAAAACATTAATATTTCGCCATTTCGGAATAAGCTCTTCATGAACTTCGCCAGAAGTCGACGTAATCATTAAGCGCCGCTTACCTTTGGTTTCCTTGCCAAAACTAACCACACCAGAAGTTTCCGCCAAGATGGCAGGATCTTTTGGCTTACGAGCTTCAAATAAATCAGCTACTCGCGGCAAACCACCGGTAATATCTCGAGTCTTTGACGTTTCCTGCGGAATACGCGCAAGAATGTCTCCCACTTTCGCCATTTTTCCATCTTCAACGGTAACAATCGCGTCAACAGGCAAAAAGTATTGCGCTGGAACATTAGTTCCAGGAATACATAATTCTTCACCGGTTTGACTAACAAGTTTCAATAAAGGCTTTAATTCACGGCCACCTTTACCCCGCTGTTTTGCATCAGTCACTACAATGCTTGAAAGTCCTGTGACTTCATCGGTCTGACGATTAATCGTCGATCCTTCAACCATATCAATAAATTTCACAATTCCGGCTACTTCAGTAATAATCGGATGTGTATGCGGATCCCAATTGGCAACTATTTCTCCACCGTTAACCGCACTACCATCTGGAAAATTTAGGACTGCGCCGTAAGGGACTTTATAACGCTCACGTTCACGCAAATGCTTATCAATCACCACTAACTCACTCGAACGAGAAACGGTTACCTGCTTTCCATCCGCACGATCAACCAACTTCGCATTAACAAGCTTCACTGAACCGCTACCTTTAACTTGTATACTATTTGCAACCACTGCTTTAGAGGCTGCTCCCCCAATGTGAAAGGTTCTCATCGTTAGCTGTGTACCTGGCTCACCAATTGATTGAGCCGCAATGACACCCACCGATTCACCAATATTAACTTGATGCCCACGAGCAAGATCACGCCCATAACACGTTGAACACACCCCATAATGGGCTTCGCACGTAATAGAAGACCTCACTTTGACACGATCAACGCTCGCTTTTTCTAGTTCATCCACTAAATGCTCGTCTAACAAAGTCCCGGCGGCAACAAGTAGCGTTTCATCCGCACCTGGCGCGTAAACATCTTCTGCAACAGTACGACCCAACACTCGATCACGCAAGGGCTCAACAACATCGCCACCTTCAATCAAGGGAGTCATGATTAATCCCTGCTCTGTTTTACAATCGTCTAAAACAATGACAACATCTTGGGCAACATCGACTAAACGTCGAGTTAAATAACCGGAATTTGCTGTTTTTAACGCGGTATCTGCTAAGCCTTTTCGCGCACCGTGTGTTGAAATAAAATACTGAGCTACGTTTAGGCCTTCACGGAAATTAGCGGTAATCGGCGTTTCGATAATCGAGCCATCAGGACGAGCCATCAATCCTCGCATACCCGCCAACTGACGAATCTGAGCAGCAGAACCCCGCGCACCAGAATCGGCCATCATATAAATAGAGTTGAAGGATTCTTGATCCACGGCTTTTCCTGATTTATTAATAACCGGTTCTTTCGATAAATTATCCATCATCGCTTTTGCCACTTGATCATTTGCTCTCGACCAAATATCAACCACTTTGTTGTAGCGCTCACCTTGAGTCACCAAACCGGAAGAAAATTGCTGTTCAATCTCTTTAACTTCACTTTCCGCCTCATTGACAATCCCATTTTTGGCATCAGGAATAACCATATCGTTAATCCCAATCGATATACCTGCAACTGTCGCATACTCAAATCCTGTATACATTAAGTGGTCACACAAGATAACAGTGTCTTTTAACCCTAACGTTCGATAGCACGTATTAATCACTTTAGAAATAGTTGACTTCGTCATCACTTTATTAATTAAAGAAAATGGAAGACTTGTAGGCAAAACACTAGACAATAAAGCTCGACCTACGGTTGTTTTGTGGCGAACATAAGACTCACCATCTTTCAATCGCACATCAACCGCTGCCTGTAAATCAACAACACCATTACGATAGGCTATTTCTGCTTCTTTAACACTCGCAAAACACATGCCCTCGCCTTTAGCATTGACTCGACCACGCGTTAAATAATAGAGACCCAAAACGACATCTTGTGATGGAACAATAATTGGCTCGCCATTGGCTGGAGAAAGAATATTGTTTGATGACATCATCAAAGTGCGCGCTTCTAGCTGTGCTTCTAAGGATAAGGGGACATGAACCGCCATCTGATCTCCATCGAAGTCTGCATTATATGCCGTACAAACCAGAGGATGTAACTGAATCGCTTTACCTTCAATGAGTAAAGGTTCAAAAGCTTGAATTCCTAAACGGTGCAACGTGGGAGCACGGTTCAAAAGAACCGGATGTTCACGAATCACTTCTGCGAGAATATCCCAGACTTCTGGCTCAGCACGTTCAACCATTTTTTTAGCGGCTTTAATCGTATTCGCTAATCCACGATATTGTAATTTACTAAAAATAAACGGCTTAAATAATTCCAACGCCATTTTTTTAGGAAGCCCGCACTGATGTAACCGAAGCGTCGGGCCAACCACAATCACTGAACGACCTGAGTAATCAACGCGTTTACCTAACAAGTTCTGACGAAAACGCCCTTGTTTCCCTTTGATCATATCGGCCAATGATTTCAAGGGACGTTTATTGGCTCCCGTAATGGCTCGACCACGTCGACCGTTGTCGAGCAACGCATCAACAGACTCTTGCAACATTCGTTTTTCATTACGCACAATAATATCTGGCGCATTCAAATCTAATAATCGTTTTAACCGATTATTACGATTAATCACGCGACGATACAAATCATTCAAATCAGAAGTCGCAAATCGCCCCCCATCCAAAGGAACGAGTGGCCGTAATTCTGGAGGCAAAACAGGCAACACATTTAAAATCATCCATTCAGGACGATTCCCTGAATCATGAAATGCTTCTAAGAGCTTTAAACGCTTAGCCATTTTTTTCAGCTTCGTTTCTGAAGAAGTACTCGGTAACTCTTGGTAAATAGCCTCAATTTCTTCTTTGATTTCAACATCACTTAAGAGTTGCTGAATCGCCTCTGCACCCATTTGTGCCTCAAACTCATCACCGTACTCTTCAATCGCGTCATAATACTCTTCGTCTGTCAGCAACTGCCCACGCTTCAACTGAGTCATTCCAGGCTCTGTGACAACAAAGGCTTCAAAATAAAGAATACGCTCAATATCACGCAAGGTCATGTCCAATAACAATCCTATTCGGGACGGCAGGGATTTTAGAAACCAAATGTGCGCAACAGGACAGGCTAATTCGACATGCCCCATACGATCACGCCGCACTTTCGTCAGAGTGACTTCAACACCGCATTTTTCACAAACAACACCACGGTGTTTTAGACGTTTATACTTTCCACACAAGCACTCATAATCTTTAATCGGCCCAAATATTTTGGCACAAAATAAACCATCACGCTCAGGTTTAAACGTTCGATAATTAATCGTTTCTGGCTTTTTAACTTCACCATAAGACCAAGAGCGAATCATATCCGGAGAAGCCAAAGAAATTTTGACCGCATTCAAGGCGCCTTGAGCAGGCTTTAAAATATGTTTTAAATTCACAATCGCTCCCCCATTAATCGTTGTCACTATCAGTATCAATATCAATCGCTAATGAACGAATTTCTTTCACGAGCACGTTAAAGGCTTCAGGCACGCTAGTATCTAAGGTTTGATTGCCATCCACGATATTTTTATACATTTTTGTTCTACCGTTAACGTCATCCGACTTAACAGTGAGCATTTCCTGCAGTGTATAAGCTGCACCATACGCTTCGAGCGCCCATACTTCCATTTCCCCAAAACGCTGTCCCCCGAACTGTGCTTTACCGCCTAATGGTTGTTGAGTCACTAAACTATACGAGCCTGTCGAACGGGCATGCATTTTATCATCAACCAAGTGATTCAACTTGAGAATATACATATAACCTACGGTAACAGGACGTAAAAACTGATCCCCTGTGCGACCATCAAATAAAATGGCTTGTCCACTCTCTGGCAACCCAGCGAGCTGGAGCATACGTTTAATTTCACTTTCATGCGCACCATCAAAAACAGGACTGGCCATCGGAACGCCATGTCGCAAGTTTTTAGACAAGGTTACAATTTGTTTATCACTCAGCCGATCTAAATCAATGCGCTTCTTACCATCATGATTATAAATTTTCTCCAAAAAGCCCCTCATCTCTTTAATTTTGGCTTGTTGATCTAGCATCAATCCTATTTTATGCCCTAAACCTTTAGCTGCCCAACCTAAATGCGTCTCGAGAACTTGTCCAATATTCATCCGAGAAGGAACCCCCAGCGGGTTCAAAACGATATCCACCGGCGTACCATCAGCAGAATAAGGCATATCTTCTACGGGGACAACCATAGAGATAACCCCTTTGTTTCCATGACGACCTGCCATTTTATCCCCTGGCTGAATACGTCGCTTAATAGCCATATAGACCCTAACCACTTTCAGAACACCAGGCGCGAGATCATCACCTTGGGTGATTTTCCGACTTTGCTCGGAATAACGTTTATCATAGTCCGCTCTGATCTGCAAAAATTGAGCATGAAGCTCTGACAACACTTCATTATCTTCATCTGACTCAACACGGACGTCAAACCATTTGTCTTTAGTCAATGACTCTAAGTACTCTTGCGATATTAGTGCTCCTTTTTTCAGTTTTTGCGGACCTTTCACAGCCACTTTATCCAATAAAAGCACCAAGACACGGCGATAAATATCGGCTTCTTTGATGCGCGCTTCATCGCTCAAGTCTTTTTTGACCTGAGCCAACTGCTCACCTTCAATGGCTAAAGCTCGAGCATCTTTTTCAACACCATCACGTGTAAAAACTTGCACGTCAATAATAGTACCATGCATGCCCGCTGGAACACGTAAGGAACTATCTTTAACATCAGATGCTTTTTCACCAAAAATAGCGCGCAGTAGTTTTTCTTCCGGCGTGAGCTGAGCTTCTCCTTTGGGTGTGACTTTTCCGACGAGAATATCTCCAGGACCAACTTCTGCACCAACATAGACAATACCGTGACTATCTAACTTGGATAAAGCTCCTTCACTAACACTAGGAATATCCGCTGTAATTTCTTCTGCCCCTAACTTAGTATCACGGGCAATACAGCTCAATTCTTCAATGTGGACTGTTGTAAAACGATCCTCTTGAACAACGCGCTCTGAAATAAGAATAGAATCTTCAAAGTTATAACCATTCCAAGGCATAAACGCGACAAGCAAATTCTGACCTAACGCTAACTCACCTAAGTCTGTTGAAGAACCGTCAGCAATAATATCTCCCTTCTTAACAACATCGCCAACATGAACGAGCGGACGCTGGTTCATACAAGTATTTTGGTTTGAACGGGTATATTTAGTAAGATTGTAAATATCGACGCCTGGGGTACCTGAGGCAACATCACCGACTTTGATAACAATACGGGCAGCATCAACCGACTCGATGACTCCGGCACGTTTAGCCACAACCGTAACACCTGAATCTCGCGCAACAAAGTGTTCAATCCCTGTTCCAACTAACGGTTTTTCTGAACGAAGTGTTGGAACCGCTTGGCGTTGCATATTCGAACCCATTAATGCACGGTTAGCATCATCATGCTCCAAGAAAGGAATAAGTGCCGCCGCGACAGAAACAATCTGCTTTGGTGACACATCCATATATTGCACTTTGTCAGGGGTGCTAAACATACTTTCATTATTATGCCGACAAGAAATTAACTCACCTAACAATTCATTTTGGTCACCCAAGCGTTCACTGGCCTGAGCAATCACATATTCACTTTCTTCAATAGCCGATAAATACTCAATGTCATTCGTCACTCGACCATCAACCACTTTACGATAAGGCGCTTCTAAAAAACCATAAGAATTTGTCCGCGCATAAACAGCAAGGGAATTAATCAAACCAATATTTGGGCCCTCTGGAGTTTCAATCGGACACACACGTCCATAATGTGTTGGGTGAACGTCACGAACCTCAAACCCTGCTCGTTCTCTTGACAGACCGCCTGGCCCTAACGCAGAAACACGACGTTTATGCGTAATTTCAGACAAAGGATTATTTTGATCCATAAACTGAGACAATTGACTGGAGCCAAAAAACTCCTTAATAGCTGCAGAAATCGGCTTTGCATTAATCAAATCTTGCGGCATCAAGCCTTCTGCTTCAGCCACGCCTAAACGTTCTTTTACCGCCCGTTCAACCCGCACCAAACCAATTCTAAATTGATTTTCAGACATTTCCCCAACGCTACGAACACGACGGTTACCTAAATGATCAATATCATCAACCTCACCTTTACCGTTTCGAATATTGATTAAAACGCGCATTGCTTCAACGATATCGTCTTTGCTGAGAACGCCTTCACCGGTAATTTCTTTTCGCCCAACGCGTCGATTAAATTTCATTCGTCCGACATCAGATAAATCATACCGATCCAACATAAAAAACAAGTTTCTAAATAATGCTTCTGCGGCTTCTTTTGTCGGAGGCTCCCCTGGTCGCATCATGCGATAAATTTCTACCATGGCTTCCAATGGCGTCTTGGTCGGATCAATTCTTAAAGTTTCAGAAATAAACGGGCCACAATCGATGTCATTTGTAAAAATAATTTTAAAATTCGTTACGCCGGATTGTTGCATAAGCTCTATCACCTCAGCGGTTATTTCAGCATTAGCATTCAATAAAACCTCTCCGGTATCAGGATGAATCAATGCAGAGGCTAATATCTTGCCAAGAATATAATCCAATGGCGCAGTAAGATTTTTAATTCCCGCTTTCTCTAGATCACGGACATGTTTTGCCGTAACACGACGACCCACAGGCACGAGGATCTGGCCGTCCAAAATAATATCAAATGTCGCAATTTCTCCGCGTAAACGAGAAGGATTGATTGCAACATCCAGACCTTCTGTTGTAAAGGAAACAGGAATAAAATCAAAAAAAGTTGCCAATATTTCTTCATCATCCATACCGAGAGCGCGTAACAAAATAGTTGCCGGCAACTTTCTACGACGATCAATTCGAGTAAATACACAATCTTTAGGATCAAATTCGAAATCCAGCCAAGAACCTCGATAAGGAATAATACGAGCAGAATATAAGACTTTCCCTGAAGAGTGTGTTTTCCCTCTATCATGATCATAGAATACACCGGGAGAACGATGTAACTGTGAAACGACAACACGCTCTGTCCCATTAATAATGAATGTCCCATAATCTGTCATTAAGGGAAGATCACCCATATAAACTTCTTGCTCTTTCACATCTTTAATAACTTTTTCACTCGCCGGGGCATCTTTATCATAAATAACTAATCGCAATGTTACACGCAGGGCGCCAGCGTAACTTGCATCACGAGCAGGACATTCTTTCACCGTAAACATAGGTTCAGCAATGCGGTGAGACACATAATGCAACTCGGCATAACCGGAAACACTCACAATAGGGAAAACGGAGGTGAAGGCCTTTTCCAAACCACTTTTGACTTGAACACCATTGACTTCATGATCATACAAGAAAAGGAAATAAGAGTCTTTTTGAATATCTAACAGGGGAGGAATATCCATAACTTCAGGCAGATTACCGAAATCAACACGAATTCGCTGCTGTTCTGTAAAGGAAAGTTGCGCTGTTCTATCAATCATTACGTGGTTACCTCAATCGGCGAAAAATACAAACAAGAAAAGGCCTGGGGCAGGATATGCCCCTCAGCCATTTATCATACTCAATAATATCAATGATTATTTGATATCTACTGTACCGCCCGCATCAACAATCTGTTTCTTGATTGCTTCTGCATCAGCTTTAGACACACCTTCCTTGAGAACACCTGGAACGCCTTCAACAAGATCCTTCGCTTCTTTCAAGCCAAGGCCAGTGATGGTACGCACTTCTTTAATGACACCCACTTTGTTTGCGCCAAAACTGGTCAAGACGACATCAAACTCAGTTTTCTCGACAGCAGCTTCAGCCGCAGCTGGTGCCGCTGCTACCGCTACGGTCGCAGCTGCTGCTGTCACATTGAACTTTTTTTCCATCATCTCGATAAGTTCAACGACATCCATCACGCTCATTGATGCTATTGCATCTAAAATTTGTTCTTTTGTTAATGCTGACATAGTTTTCTCCGTCATATAAAATTAATCAAATTAAGCTGCTTCTTTGCTATTTTTTACTGCTAACAAAGTACGAACCAATTTTGAGTGCGGTTCGTTAATGGTGCGAACAAACTTGCTAATCGGTGCTTTCATCACTGACATCGCAAGAGACATCGCTTCATCTTTTGTTGGCAACTTAGCCACTTTGCTAAGATCATCGGCACTCAACACTTTGCCTGATAACGATAAAAACTTTACTTTCAGTTCTTCGTTATTTTTAACAAAATCTTGGAGTAATCGCGCAGCTGCACTCGGTTCAAGCATAGAGAACGCGAGCACTAAGGGCCCAACCAACTCTTTTTGAACACAGGAAAAACTGGTACCTTCTACAGCTCGACGCGCAAGCGTATTTCTAACAACACGCAAATAGATGTTGTTATTACGCGCTTTCGCTCGCAAATCTGTCATTTTGGAAACCGTCAAACCCCGATAATCTGCGGCGACTAATGATATAGCTTTTGATGCAACTTCAGAAACTTCGGAAACAATTGCTTGTTTATCCACTAAATTTAAAGCCACGTTGCTATCTCCTGGCAAATACAACCTTCTCATCACCGAGCCATGTTATGGCTCAGCAACACCATCTGCGTAGGCATGATTAAGCAAATTATTTCTAATTTACACCTACGGTCTTTGACGATTATCGACAAATAAAACTCATCAACAATCAACTTCTAAACAACAGAAGCATCAGCCCCAAAGACGAGGCCAAATCATAATGAAGACGAAAGAATAGTCGTCCCCTACCGTTATACATCAACACTAGACACTTCAACGGACAAGCCGGGGCCCATCGTCGAAGATAAGGTGATTTTTTTAATATAAATCCCCTTTGCCGTTGTCGGCTTCAATTTATTTAAAGCAGAAATAAAGGCTTGCAAATTAGCTTTCAACGCCTCCGCTGAAAAATTTATTTTCCCAATTGAACAATGCACAACACCGTTTTTATCCGTCCTAAAACGAACTTGCCCTGCTTTTGCCGCCTTAACCGCAGAGGCGACATCTTGTGCAACGGTTCCATCCTTAGGATTAGGCATCAATCCTTTAGGACCAAGAATCTGTCCTATCTTACCAATCACTTTCATAGCATCAGGCGACGCAATGACAACATCAACATCAAGCTCACCTTTTTTAACAACGTCCGCCAAGTCATCTAGACCGACAACATCAGCCCCCGCCGCTTTGGCAGCAGCTTCATTTTCGGCACCGGTAAACACGGCAACACGGATAGACTTTCCTGTTCCACTTGGCATAACAACTGATCCACGAACCACCTGATCAGATTTTTTAGGGTCAACGCCCAGATTAACCGCTACATCAATACTCTCAACAAATTTAACCGTAGATATTTCTGCTAAAATCTTAATCGCTGCGTCAACAGAATAGGATTTGGGATTTATCTACTTTTTCTGAAATATTTTTTAATCTTTTTGAAATTTTTGTCATGATTGATCTCCTATACCTCAGCCTCAACACCCATACTACGCGCAGAACCAGCAATTGTTCTGACAGCAGCGTCGAGATTGGCAGCCGTCAAGTCAGGCTCTTTCATTTTAGCAATTTCTTCCAACTGAAGACGAGTGATCTTACCAACTTTAACCGTATGTGGAGTAGCGCTACCGCTCTTCAAGCCAATTATTTTCTTAATCAATACCGTTGCTGGTGGAGTTTTTGTGATAAATGTGAAACTTTTATCGCTATAAACTGTTATAATGACGGGTATAGGCAGTCCTTTTTCGAGGTTTTTTGTCCTTTCATTAAAAGCTTTACAAAACTCCATAATATTGACACCCTTTTGCCCCAAAGCGGGCCCGACAGGAGGACTTGGATTTGCTTCTCCCGCTTTAACTTGAAGCTTAATATAAGCGGCTATTTTTTTACCTTTGACAGGCTTGGACATTATTGCTACCTCTTTTATTATGGGTACAATCGCTAAAAAAACCTAGCTCCCCATGTAACTAAACTTGACAAGATAAAACTAAATTTTATCCCGCCTTCTCTACTTGGGTAAATTCTAACTCCACTGGAGTAGAACGCCCCAAAATCAACACCGCAACACGCAAACGACTTTTTTCATAATACACTTCTTCAACAACGCCGTTAAAGTCAGCAAACGGACCTTCCGTAATTCGGATAACTTCCCCTGCCTCAAACAGAACTTTTGGCTTCGGCTTATCAGCACTATCTTGAATACGCTGCATAATATAATCAACTTCTTTTGCAGAGATCGGAGCAGGTCGTTCACTTGTGCCGCCAACAAAACCAACAACTTTAGGCGTTGACCTCACTAAATGCCAAGCTGCTTCATTCATTTCCATCTCAACAAGCACATAACCAGGAAAAAATTTTCGTTCACTTTTCCGCTTCTGACCGCCACGCATTTCAACCACTTCTTCTGTAGGAACCAAAATACTACCGAAAAAAGACGAAAGACCAGCGAGTTGTATAGCATCTTCTAAAGACTTTTTGACATGTATTTCCAAACCAGAATACGCCTGAACAACATACCAGACTTTCTTCCCCGGATTTGGCTGAGTAGGATCTATCTCACGAGAATTTTTTTTTGACACAGAACTCACGTCATTACCTCTTTAACTTGTTAGCCTATTAATGACCCACATAAAAAAACTATCAAACGCCCACAGAGACAGCCCCAAAATAACCACCACCACAACGACAATCATCGTCGTCTGCAGGGTTTCATGCCGCCCTGGCCAATGCACCTTCTTTAACTCAGCACGCGTTTCTTTAGAAAATTTAACAAACAACAAACCTTTGCGTGTCAAACCCACTAAGACTAAAACGGCGGAGATAACGAAAAACCAAAGAAGAACGTTTAAGTATACAGAAAAATCACCCATTTGATAATTAAAAACAAACATGCCGACTAATAGAACCAAGGAGACAGTCCAAAGAAAAAAGTCAAGCCACTTAGGGCGAGAGGAAGCCAAACCAGCAACACTCAAAGCTTTAAGCATATTGTTCCTCAAATTCAGTCATTCAGTATTTTTCTAAAATCGATCGGATAGTTGGCGGGTCAGGAGGGCCTCGAACCCCCAACCTGCGGTTTTGGAGACCGCCACTCTGCCAATTGAGCTACTGACCCCAACACCGCACCTTCACCCTCATTCAATAACTTTTGCGACAACACCAGCACCCACCGTACGCCCGCCTTCTCTTATCGCAAAACGCACACCCTCTTCCATCGCAACCGGACAAATCAAATTCACCTCAATAGAAATATTATCCCCAGGCATCACCATCTCAACTCCCTCAGGCAATATCACCTCTCCCGTCACATCCGTCGTCCTAAAATAAAACTGAGGACGATATCCTTTGAAAAACGGCGTATGACGACCACCTTCCTCTTTCGTCAATACATAAACTTCCGCTGAAAACTTCGTGTGAGGCGTAATCGATCCCGGCTTAGCCAATACCTGACCTCGCTCCACATCCTCTCGCTTCGTCCCCCTCAATAAAATCCCAACGTTATCTCCCGCTTGCCCTTGATCCAACAACTTACGGAACATCTCAACGCCCGTACATATCGTCTTCACCGTCGGACGAATACCAACAATCTCTACTTCCTCTCCAACCTTAACAATCCCTCGCTCTATTCGACCCGTCACCACCGTCCCTCGACCCGATATCGAAAACACATCCTCAATCGGCAACAAAAATGGCTTGTCCGTCTCCCTCTCCGGCTGCGGAAAATAACTATCCATCGCCGCCGTCAATTTCTCCACCGACGACACACCCAACGGACCCGTATCTCCATTCAACGCCTTCAACGCAGACCCAACAATAATCGGCGTATCATCACCAGGAAAATTATACGAACTCAATAACTCCCTAACTTCCATCTCAACTAATTCAATAATCTCAGGGTCATCCGCCATATCCGCTTTATTCAAAAACACAATAATGTAAGGAACACCAACCTGACGAGCTAACACAATATGCTCTCGCGTCTGCGGCATCGGACCATCCGCCGCACTGACCACCAATATCGCTCCATCCATCTGCGCCGCTCCCGTAATCATGTTCTTCACATAATCCGCATGCCCTGGACAATCCACATGTGCATAGTGCCGACTGTCCGTCTCATACTCAACATGCGACGTCGCTATCGTAATTCCACGAGCTCGCTCCTCCGGAGCATTGTCAATCTGACTATAATCCCGAACCTCTCCTCCAAATTTCTCCGCCATACACTTCGTTAAAGCCGCTGTTAACGTCGTCTTACCATGATCAACGTGTCCGATCGTCCCAACGTTCATGTGCGGTTTCGTCCTCTCAAACGCTTTCTTTTCTGCCATAATAGCGACTCCTAACTTATTATACTAAAACTGGTGCCCACAACCGGGATTGAACCGGTGACCTCTCCCTTACCAAGGGAGTGCTCTACCACTGAGCCATGTGGGCTACTGGAGCGGGTGATGGGAATCGAACCCACGCTATCAGCTTGGAAGGCTGAAGTTCTACCATTGAACTACACCCGCACACCCACAAAAACTGCTCAATACATTAGCAAAACTGGAGGGGGAAGGATTCGAACCTTCGAAGGCATAGCCGGCAGATTTACAGTCTGCTCCCTTTGACCGCTCGGGTACCCCTCCAAAACGAGCCAGTAATTTTGTAAGAAAACACATCTACTGTCAAGGGGTTTTTATTGATGCCTTTTTATGACACCAAAACCGCTCCACTGAACGCAAACTCGCAAAAAACAGCTCTCGCCATAAATGACGCCGAAAAGAAGCAAACGGCTTATCGATAATAATACAATGAGTGCCCGCCAACACTGTTGCCAGGCCGCCTGTCAACAAACGGTCATCGACTAAAACCACCTGCCCTGCCGAAACATTTTCAGCGGTTATTATACTCAATAACCCATCTGGGTAGGGCTTTTGCTTCGCGATTAAAAAACATATGCCGGGAAAGTGCTTTTTAAAATAATCACGGCGACTGTCCGTGGGCCGATTGGAAAAAATATAAACCCGCCGCCCAAAAATCATCAATATATTCTCCAAAACCTCACCGACCTGAGGAGAAACAACTTCTTCATGATCTGCCGCTAATACACCGTCAAAATCCAAAACCACAACCCTGATACCGGAATCATAAAGTCGACGCCAATCTATGGAAAAAATGCTCGATTCACTTTGCAATTTCTGAAGATTCTTACGATATATGATCGCATGTTTAAATGTAAACATTACCCTCGCGAACATACGCCCCCCCCTCAAATACAATGCGGAGGTTTAGGCAAACCCGCAATATAACTCAATACAAACATAGGCCTCTCTCCAAATAATTGCATCAACTGTAACATAACTGAAACCGAAGTCTCTTTTTTTATTGTTTTAACAAAAAGACGAAGAGGAGGATGCTTCTGTTGAGAAAAATATAGCGATCGATAGGTTTCAACCATGGTTTGATGTTTAGACGTAAAAATGACTGAACACTCCTCAGCCAAGGCTGCCGCCAATTGGATGGTCCAATCAGCGACAACGTCTGTGTGACTAACGTTCACGGCCACCGAATACAGCAAACAACTGAAGAAGATTGACAAACAACATATAAATATCGAGATACAGAGAAATCGTTGCCATAATATAATTGCGCTCTCCGCCATGAATAATTCTAGCGGTATCAAACAAAATAAGCCCCGATGCAATAAAAGACGTCGCAACAGAAAGCGTTAAATAAATGGCAGGCATTTTCAAAAAAATATTAGCAACGCTGCCAACAATCACCACTAACAATCCGACGCTTAAAAAGCCACCTAATGCACTAAAAGTTTTTTTTGTTGTCAAGGCGTACATAGACAAACCAAAAAAAGTGACTCCCGTCGTACCCAATGCTGACATCACCAAAAAGCCGCCATTCGCATAACTTTGCAAAAAAACACCAACAATAGGTCCAAGCATATAACCCATAAAACCGGTAAATCCAAAAACACTGAGCAGGCCCCAAGCGCTATTGCGCAAATACTTCGTTAAAGAGCAAAATCCAAACATCCCCACCAAAGAAAAAAGAAGACCCATCGGAGCCGCCCGAGTGGCTATTGCCACCGATGCCATAACTGCGCTAAACAAAATGGTCAAGCTTAACAACAAATAAGTATTTCTCAAAACAGAATGCTCAGCAACCAAGGACTCTCTCGTAGCAGAAGCAAAGGCTTGCGACTTCATAAAATTCATGGTCATCTCCTCTTGATACAACTTTCGATTGACGATAAAACAAATACTACCCAAAACAAGCACCGTTTCCAAGTCTTGGAACGAATAAGCGCGAGTACGTAGACATTATACCTGAAACAGTATAATATCAACACTCATTTTGGAGAGATGGCTGAGCGGTTGAAAGCGGCGGTCTTGAAAACCGTTAAGGGGTATCCCCCCTTCTAGGGTTCGAATCCCTATCTCTCCGCCACATTTATTGAAGAGAACTTTTCTCGCCGTCACTGCGAACGCAGTGAAGCAGCAAGCACCTTAACTACACCATATCCTGCAAAGCATTTGAGCGCAAACGCTTCTCGAGCTAGCACCTCATTATCAAGTCCCAGTTTTAAAATGACAGAATTACCGGTCTGGAATCCTAGTTGTAAGTAAGCTTTCTGACTTCTTTCTCGACTTCGGAAAGCAGACTTTAAAAGCTTATTAAACAGGAGTTTCGCACTTTGGCAGGCTTTATTTCAAGCTTTTCTTATCGCTCAACACTGAGCAATATTTATACCAAATTCAATTTTACAGAAAGAACGTTACACTAACAGCGAATGCTGCTCGCTTGAAGAAACCCTTTATAAACTTCTTTAGTACATTTATGACGAGAGATCCGGAAATACAATGACAATATTAGGATGCCAAGTTTAAATCAATTCATTCTAAAGTGTGAAACTCCTGTACCCGTCTCACAAACATCTTTCAATAACTGCTGAAAATTGCATATTTTTACGATTTTAAATACACTAATGATATACTTCGATGGGCTATGATGCTTTTTTGATGACAAACGAGGAACGTCTATGAAACCATTTTTAAAACTCTTCCTCTGCTTCAGTCTAAGCTTATGGATAATGACCGAAACCGCTGTCGCCGGGGAAACATGCGTCTTGACAGACTATACCCTCCAACTACTCGGTTCAGGCGGACCCATCTCTGACGACAAACGATCCTCTTCAGGCGCACTGATTTGGTGGCACAATCAACCACAAATTTTGATTGATGCCGGAGGCGGAGTATTTTTGCGATTTGGTCAATCCGGCGCACATTTAGAAGATGTTGAGCTAATAGCACTAACCCACTTTCATACCGATCACGTTTCTGACCTACCCGCTTTGTTAAAAAATAGCTATTTTTTGATCAAGAAAAAACAATTAAGATAACCGGCCCAACTGCAGGTGCTCACTTTCCGAGTCTAAGCCATTTTCTCACCGAGTTATTCAACGGTGTGGATGGCGCTTATGCTTATCTCTCGGGATTGTACGATGCAACTGATGGTATTCGATTGAAAATTGAACCACTCGATATTGATTATAAAAATACTCAACCGGTGAAGGTCTACGAAAAAAATGGCCTCGTTGTTTCGGCATTAGGCATTCCTCATGGAGATGTCCCAACGCTTGCATACCGTATCGATTCGCCAAATGGACGCATTGTCTTCTCATCTGACCAAAACGGATCGAACCCTGCCTTTATCGATTTCGCTCAACAGGCAGATATTCTTGTCATGCCTGCCGCCATCACCGAAGACGCTGATGAAATGTCTAGTTTTATGCATGCGAAACCCTCGATCGTTGGGAAAATTGCAGAAAAAACTCACCCTGAAATGCTCGTATTAGACCATTTTATGGGCAAAAGCTTACGAGACAAAGATCAAATCATGCGTATTATCAAACAATACTATCATGGCCCGATTAAAGCAGGGCGTGATTTGGCGTGTTATCCTGTTGTTATCAAAAAGGAAAATCATGAAAAATAAAATTATTTTATCCATTGCCATGACGTCAGCCATATGCATGACAGATCTCGCTGGGGCAGAAACAGAGCAGGAAGCCACATCTGTTGAACGGGTCGAAGTTCATTCAGGAAAATGTGCCAGCGGTAAATGTGGTACATTAAAAGCCTATGAAGCTTCAAAACTAACGACCGACCCTCAAGATAAATTATCGTATGCACGGGATGGTAAATGCGGGATTTCTGGGCGCGGGGTTGCGGTGAATACTAACCTGACACCAACATCCGGCACGTGTTCGGATGGCGTATGCGGACAATAAACCCTGAGGCGAAAGGGATTGGCCTACGCACTGAGCATGTTGATGAGCTCTGTGCTCGACCTCCTGTCGCAGGGATTAATTTTCTTGAACTTTCCCCTGAAAACTGGATGAACTTAGGCGGGAAAAAACGGGCCTCATTGGACAATCTTGCTGAAAAATACCCGCTCGTCGCACACGGACTGAGCCTTTCAATCGGTGATACAGAACCGTTAAACCTTTCCTTTATCAGGAGAATCCGTCAGTTTCTGGATGATTACAATATCACGTGGTATAGCGAACATTTAAGTTTTTCAAGAGACGCTCAAGGCTACCTCTATGATCTACTTCCCATCCCCCGCCACGCAGAGAACATCCCGTACCTCATTAGCCGAATTCAACACGTACAAGAGATGTTAGATCGGCCACTTATTCTGGAAAATATTTCTTATTATCACCACTATGATGATGAAATACCGGAAGATGAATTTTTGATTCCGATTATTGAAAAAAGCGAATGCAAACTCTTGCTAGATATTAATAACGTGTATGTCAATAGCCAAAATCACGGATATGACGGAACCGCTTTTATACGCGCTCTCCCTAGCTCATCGATTGCTTACTATCATATCGCGGGGCATTGGCGACAAAATGATGGATTTATCTTGGATACACACGGGACTTCTGTTTGCACAGCCGTTGCCACACTGGCTAAACAAACGATCAAATACCACGGAAAACGTCCCTTGCTATTAGAACGAGATCACCACCTGCCGACTTTAGATGATCTGTGCGAGGAGTTGAATCAGTTATGACCGTTATGCCCCCTCCAACATCATTCGCATTAAATATCCAAGCATTCACTCATAATATTCGCGTCCATCAGCGCCAACATTATAGTGATTTTACACGTCAACATATCATTAATGTCATTCAACAGACGTTTCCTCATTTTTCACGTCACCATAACCTTGAAACTTTAACACAATACGCGGATACTTTTGTTCGTCAACACCATGCCGTTGACCCTGAATTTCATCAAATAGCCACTGAATTTGTTCGCTTTATGCAAGGGAATTCCATCAAAAATCCAGCCCTATTAAGCTTATTAGAATATGAATGGGTGCTGTTTACTGTGAGTATACTGCCTTCGCCCATATTTGGGCCAAACACTCTGCCAGTCAATCCAACACTATGCGATAATTATTACATCTACTTGAATCCAACGCTGTATTGTATAGAAGTCCCTTTTATCGTGACGCAGGATGGCCCTGTTTTTGTCAACAATTCATCACATCACTATGCGATTTTCCGTCATTTTACACACGCCGTACATTACAAGCCCCTCAATCCACAAGAACGCTATTTCATCCAGAAAATCCCTGAGACCGATGGAATCGCACTCAAAAAATGGATAGAAATAATGACGTTTTTAACACATGATGACTTGCTGGCATGGCTTTTCACACAACACCAAGAACAACTTATTATTATTGATCAGGAGAAAAATAGATGAACATTCAAACGATTATTCAAACATTTGATGCGGTGGTAAAGAAAATCAGTGCATTTGACTTTATCCCACTATTAGCCGTCCGCTTACTCATTTTTCCCGCTGTCTATGTCGGCGCGCGCTCTAAAGTACTTGGATTTCATGGAACGGTTGCATGGTTTTCAAACTCTCCGGCTGACGGCGGTTTGGGCTTGCCCTTTCCTGAAGTGATGGCTTTTCTTGCGACCTCAACAGAAGTTTTCGGGTGTATCTGCATCGCCCTCGGTTTATGTACACGACTCGCCGCCATCCCGATGATATTCATGATGAGCGTTGCCGGTCTTACCGTCCATTGGCCACACGGATGGGCATCCATCGCGACAAAAACAATGGAATCTACCTATCGTTTAACCGATTTCATGCAATGGTTAAAAATTTATTTTCCAGGCCGTTACAATTATATCACCGAGTTAGGCGACCCCGTCATCCTCAATAACGGCATTGAGTTTGCGACCACCTATTTTGTTTTACTCCTCGTTCTGTTCGTCTACGGAGGCGGTCGCTATGTCAGCCTGGATTACTGGATAAAACGCTATTTCAACAAACGTTAGCGTTCTGCCGTAAAGCTATCTCTATTTGATCCAACGTTTAAAGAACCCGAATGAGAACCATCTGGATCACTTCCCAGCAACCGTTTAGCCGCGTCATCTGTGTCGTCTGCTCTCCTCGAACAACAGAAGCAGAATCTATTGTCTGACAATTTCGGCGCTTCAACATCAGAATCAATGGACTCAGTTCTCGGCAATTGTACAAAGTACTCTTTGAATTTCTGTGCATGCTCTGGCTTTATACGGTCTAAGTCTCGACTAAATGCTTCGATCTGCGCTTTTAATATAACGAGAGGATTTTTGTCTCTATATTGGGCATAGTGGGTCAGCATAATTTTTGACACATCTAAAAAAACATATCCTGCGAGTAAGGCCAAGACGGTATCTGTAATCCCTATAATGACCAATATCATCTTGTCTGGTAACACCCCATCAAAAGCCATCTTAGTCATTTCACGGGCTGCCGCGCCAGCGAAAATAATTGAAAAGAGCATGACCATTTGTAAAGATAGAAAAGTCTTAGGATACAATTTGGCAATCAAGGGCGCCTTATGCGTCACATCCGATAAGCCCAAGCCAATTCTAATCGCCGCCCATACGTCTTTCCAAAATCTGACGGCAATATTATCTCCAAAGAAAATCATTAATAACATAAAAAAATAAAGTGGTAATATGACTAAGCCAATTGCTTCATCCTTGCCACGTTTAAAGTCATTTTTAAAAACCAAATAAGGACTTGCCGCATACCCTAAGCAAGAAATAAACATCAATACCGCTCCACAAAACCTGACCGCCCCTTGTTCAAAAGATCCCAGAGGTGGAACAAGACTAACCCGAGCACGCATATCAGATAATAACTCGCTTGGTGTTGTTTTATAGCGAGCAATTGCGCCTACCTGGTCTCCTGAAGACAACTGATTTAAGTCATTCAATAACGCATCCTTACCCTCAAAAATTTTCTTCAAATCGGCGACAATCGCATTTCGATCTCTTAACGCAAGCGTTTCTTGCTCCGGCTGAGATGATGGTTGATAGCAACAGGACAAAATCCATCGTAAAAAACGACTCATTAACTGCGGGATATAACCATAAAGAGGATCATTCATCGTTAACTCAACCGGAATTAAATGCATCACGGTATTGACCACTAAAATATACACAAAAGCCGCCCAAAACATTTCAGGATATTTTTCAAAGAGTGGAATATCGGCACTGAAAAGGGTCGTTGCTAATGGAACCGCTGACGCCAAAGCCCAAAAAACTTGAGTGCGCAGCTCTTTAATAAAAGCATTACGGGTTAATGGGGGGGCGATAATAGGCGCTAATACGGGATCCACATACTGAGGTCGTATTTTTATGTTATAGTAGATTAAGCCCGATGCATAAAGTACCATCCATCCAAAAATTGCCGTTGTTACCGCATTAATAATTTTAATGGAATCGTTACTCCCGTTTTGATAGGCCACAGGGACGTAATTCAACCCACCCAGACCTAAAACAAACAAGAGCAGTTCTCTTTTAAAAACATCGGCACCTGCCGGCAAATTATTCTGCGAAAAATGGTATGCTAAAAGATCGCGTATAACCTCATTATCTAGATGATGATCGGTCTGATGGAGAAGCATAACTTAGCTCTAAATGATAAAAAACTGATAATAAATCAATAGCTTACAGAATACAAAAAAAATGATGTTAGACGCCAATCAAATCCTCTTTCCCTCCTAACCAACGTGCAATCATTTGACGAGCAATTTCTGGGTGATTTTCCCAAAGCTTATCCGCGATCTTTTGAACCTCTGACAACCAATATCGATCACGCACAAGATTGGCTAAGCGAAAATTCGTTTCTCCGGTTTGGCGAGTTCCGAGCAATTCCCCCGACCCGCGTAACTCTAAATCTTTTTCTGCAATTGCAAAACCATCTTGAGTGTCACGCATAACGCGAATACGTTCTCGCGCAATAGCCCCTAGGGGAGATTGATACAGCAATATACAATAACTGGAGACACTTCCTCTGCCAACACGTCCTCGCAATTGATGCAATTGAGATAACCCTAAACGTTCAGCATTTTCAATCACCATTAAACTCGCGTTTGGAACATCCACTCCCACTTCAATAACCGTTGTCGCAACGAGAACATGAATAAGACCATCTTTAAACAAACGCATCGTATTTTCTTTATCCTTGGATTTCATTTTTCCATGCAGCAAGCTAACTGTTAACAAGGGTAATTGTTGTGCTAACTGTTGCGCACTTTTTTCAGCCGCTTCACACTGCAATAATTCGGATTCCTCAATCAGTGGACACACCCAATAGACTTGTTGTCCCTGATCACATAAGTTCACAATCCGTTCTATGACAGCATCACGTTTATGATTATCAAGAGCAAGCGTGATAATCGGTTTTCTGCCGGCCGGAAGCTCATCAATCACAGAGCAATCCAAGTCCGCGTACACACTCATCGCCAAGGTTCGTGGGATAGGTGTGGCGGTCATCATCAGTTGGTGTGGAACATAACCGCTCACCATTCCCTTTGCTTTCAAGGCTAATCGTTGATGCACACCAAAGCGATGCTGTTCATCAATCATCATGAGGGCGAGTCGTTTAAAACAGACATCTTCCTGAAAAAGAGCATGTGTTCCGACTAAAAGATCAATTTGCCCATCGGCAAGCTCAGACAAGAGTACATCGCGTCGCCGTTTACTCAGCCGACCCGTTAATAAGGAAACGTGAATTTGCAACGGTTCAAACCACTGTTTGACAACACGATAATGTTGTTCCGCCAACAACTCTGTCGGTGCCATAAGCGCAACCTGCGCGTTGTTCCCAATCACACTCAACGCGCTTATTGCAGCAATCACGGTTTTTCCGGAACCAACATCCCCTTGCAACAAGCGCATCATCGGATAAGGTTGCTGTAAATCATCACGAATTTCTTGTACGACACGACGTTGTGCTTTGGTTAATGTAAAGGGCAAACCAGCAAAAAACTGGGTGACTATGTCGTGTGGATAAGGACACCCCAAGGCAGATTGTTCGGCATAATCGTCTCGCCGTTTAATCATCACTAAACGGTGCACTAATAATTCCTCCACAATTAAACGCTGTTGCGCGGGATGTTGACCTTCATTCAACCGATTCAAAGAAGTCTCTTTTGGCGGGCGGTGCAATAATTTGTTCTGGTCAAGTAAAACTAGACACATTTTTTAAGAGAAATTCATTTTCAAATTGCATTGGACTGACATAACCTAAAGTTGAATGTAATCTTCTGCTGTTATAAAACATTTCGATATAATCAATCACATCTGCTTTAGCCATATCACGCGTTTTATACATTTTTCCATCAGTACACTCTGCTTTTAGACTCCCCCAAAATCGTTCCATGACGCTATTGTCCCAACAATTACCTTTGCGATTCATGCTGACAAGAATACCCGCTCGTTTCAGCGATGCTTGGTAACCAGCGCATGTGTATTGTATCCCGCGATCAGAATGATGCATTAACCCAGCTTTCGGTTGACGTCGCCCTAATGCCATCTGTAGCGCCTCTTGCACCAACGCTTCACGCATATGGTCTGCCATCGACCATCCAACAATACGGCGTGAAAATAAATCTAATACCGCCGCCACATACAACCATCCTTCCTGGGTCCAAAGATAGGTGATATCCGTAACCCAAACACAATTAGGCACACGCACATTAAATTCTCGATTAAGAATATTTTCAGCCACAGGTAACGTATGTTTACTTTGCGTTGTGACACAAAAGCGTCTTCTTTGTTTGCATTCAATTCCCGCTTTTTTCATCAATGTACGAGCCGCTGTACGCCCTACACAATAGCCTTCTTTTTGCAAATGCTCAGACATTCGACGACTCCCATAACTATCACGCGTTTCCTGCGCGATCGCTTTAACTTTGACGATCAATTTTTCTTGCATCTCCTGTTTTTTACTTGGCTTGCGCTCTAAATATTCGTAATAGCCACTACGACTCACTTCCATCACCTCACATAATAATTCAATCGGATAAGCCTTCTTTTGTTCATAAATAAATGCGTACCTTAAGCATTTTCGTTGACAAAGAAGGCGGTGGCCTTTTTTAA
>JAJOJD010000055.1 GCA_021208965.1 Gammaproteobacteria bacterium | reverse complement strand
ATTTTTGTATAACATTTAACCAGACTGGTATATTGAGCTTGAATTAGCATGTTCCGTCACGAGATGTCTTACATAGATAATTCTCTTTTTTATTTTTTTCAGACAACTGAAGGGGAGTTAAAAAAGGCGTTATCTTTTTCTAGAAAACAACTGAGGAACGAGACGTGTTTTATGTTAACGTTCCAATCAGACCAGGGGAAACATTTATTGATTCGGGGTGGCTTTGTATTGATAAGCATATATCCGTTGATCATTATTTGCCTCGTTCTAATGACAGTGTATCCGATCATTATTTCTCGTGTTGTCATGCTACGTTTACCTATGAATATCAAAAAGATGATGAGAAGAAAGGAGAATCTGTCAAAAGAGTAGCCCATGCTTACTATAATCGTTTTGGAATAGTCGTTGGTTTAAATATTCGGGAGGTTTTTCCTGGCTCTGAAAAGCCGTCACTCTTATTAACTATGAAAGATGAGTGGAGAGCGTTTCTTTATGAACAAGCGAGTTTAATGCCTGAAGCTGAGGTAAACGTTTTGTCTTACCCAGGATTTGTCGTTCAGCAACTATTAAAACGACAACAGCAACATTACTGTCAATTGGTGGAAAAATCTCAAGATCAGGAAAAAATTGTCGCTCAGTTACATCAACAGTGGGAAACGCATGCGTTTAACGATCAAGATAAAGTCTCGCTCATAGCTGCCCTGGAAGAATTTTTGCGAATGATTAATGACATTAATCTACACGATAGATTTGGCTCCGATAAGCGCGGTCACCTTATTAGTGATCATTTAGAGTATGTCCGTCATAAGATTTGTGACAATAGTCTTGAGGGGAATGAAAAGACGGCTGATGTTGAATCGGAACAAAAATCTTCCTTAGAAACGGGCAGTCAAGAGGTTAGCCCGTCAGTTAAGAAGAAACAAAAACACCACAAAAAAAAGAAACTCTCTTCAGAGAAAATAGAAACATCTATGTTAACGAGTACACCTTTTGAAAGCAGGCCGCTCGTCCGCGTTGATAAAATTGATCAAGTCCTGACGCAGTTGAAGGGAATGCATCCTTACGCTTTTCGCACAAGCCTCTTTGTTAGCCGGAATATTGCCGCATTAAGTGAATATTTTTCTGATCGAGTGAGATCTGGTGCCTTAGATGAAGTGGTTGTTTTGTATCCATTTATTGTGAATGTCGCGCAATCTTTTGTTGCAAAAGAGTTTGAAACGCTATTTGAGAATATAGTTGCCCGCAATTTCTCTCCAGAAGAGACAGCAAAACTGATTCCTGTCATTGATTTTTTGTACAACAATTCAGAGTATCATCGTAGCCTTTTTTCTTTTTTCTCAAAAGAAATGAGATTTCGAGAAACGGGGATACAAGAATCATCTAGACTTAGTCTTTTGGCGGGCTTTTTTACAAAAAATAACCTGCCTGTTTTTTCTATGCTTTTAAGGTTTGGGGTTGACCCTGACGGTTCTGAAAGTTATTCGATTATTGATGAAAATCGGGTGAGCTTGATCAATTTTATTTTATCAAGCGTTGTGACATCGGGGCTTTATTTTTCTCAATTTATTGATGTTTTGGATCGTTGTGGAGCATTTGATCGAGGTTTTTGTCCTTTGGAATCGATTTATTCCGTTGACTCTATGGCGCTATATATGAAGTCAGGCGCCGTGGATTTTTATCGTGTGGCTGAAAACGTGCGTCATTTTTTTGCTGTTATGGTGACACGACTATATTTTTCTGTTGTTTACCCCATCGATGTTTTCACAACGTTGGCCTCGCGGACGGATATCAAAACGCTTCTTTTTTCAATGCCCCATCTTTTGTCGTCGTATCATGTTTATGTTGTCGTTGGGCGTGCGGCAAACGAACCTGTCGCTGTTGAAAATCGAGATCAGTTAGAAAGGATTAGTTTGGGTTGCACGTCTGAGGACTATAAAGCTAATTTTTCAGTGATTGTTTATCCGGGCACGAGTAAGGAGGGGCGCGAAGTGAAGTGTTTCTGCGACATTTTTAACTCTTTATTGAGCGAAGTTAAACGAAAATTTAGAGCGTTGGCAAAAGATGAACAATTGAGAATTGTAGACTTTTTAATCAATTCGGCAAACAGAGCATTTGGTAATGACCCGTTTCAAGGCAAAGAGGCCCTCACCTTGTCTGTTACAGCACTCGTGGCGCATAATTTATTAACAGATTTAACCATAAATGACTATATTGTTCGATTAAAATTATTAATTTTATGTGGTCGAATGAATGAGCGTCAGGAAGTGGCTGATATATCAAGGGCGGCATTTTTTTATGGCGCAGCAAGGGAATTAATAGAAGGTATCCCTCATGAAATCAGAGAAAATGATAAAATTGCTTTAATTATAGAAGAAATACTCATCCGATGCCTAGTGTCTGAGCAGACAGATAAACAACTTAAAACATGCTTGTTAGCGTCCAATAGCTTCCGACAGCAAGGAAAGACGGATGAGGCTCAAAGAATGCTTGCCCTCACCTTCAACCGTCTGAATATCAGGCAATGTATAAATCTAAGCAATCCTGGGCCTAAGGAGAGGTTAGTTGTCTGTGCCATGAGGTTCTTTTCTAAAGATCAGAGGCAAGAGTTTTTGAGTTTTCTTCAAGCATCGCCTAGTAAATAACCTAAATTAGCCTACCCGTCAAAAAAATGAGTACTCTTCGTCGCGCTGTGTAAGTACTTCATAGCCAGACTCCGTTACCAAAATGGTATGTTCCCATTGTGCGGATAAACTGTGGTCTTTGGTGACCGCCGTCCAGCCATCCAGAAGCACTTTTGTTTCGGCTTTTCCGGCATTAATCATCGGTTCAATCGTGAAAATCATCCCTGCTTGCAGAGTTATTCCTGTGTTGGATTTGCCGTAATGTAGAATGTTAGGTTCTTCATGCATTCCACTGCCGATGCCATGGCCACAGAAGTCACGGACAACAGAAAAGCGATGTGCCTCAGCATGTTCTTGTATGATGGCCCCTATATCGCCGACTCTACCCCCGGGTTTAACCATTTTTATGGCTTTGTACAGGCATTCTTGCGTGACTTGCACTAAACGTTGTGCAAGCACCGAACCTTTGCCGACAATAAACATTTTGCTGGTATCGCCATGATAGCCGTCTTTTCTCACGACCAAGTCAATATTGATAATATCTCCATTTTTTAATTTTTTATCGCTAGGAATGCCATGGCATACCTGATGGTTGACTGATGTGCAGGTGGTATGTTGATAGCCGCGGTAGCCAATGCAGGCTGGAATGGCTTTTTGTTGATAGACGATATAGTCATGGCATAACGTATCTAGTTCGCTGGTCGTTACCCCCACTTTCACATGGGGGGTGATAAAGTCTAAGACTTCTGCGGCTAGTCGCCCTGCAACGCGCATTTTTTGTATTTCATCAGCGGTTTTTATCATGGAGTGAGGTTGCATGTCATTTATCAAGATTGTTCAAATAGAAAGTCTATGGTATAAAGACCAACCTCAATTAGCAAGATTATTTGCCTGATTGAAAAACGCACGCGTATGACAGAACATCCTTGGGTGCCGCAAGGTGAGGATGTGAGATGCGCGGAGGATTAACCCAAAACAATAACTGAGGAAAATATGATATTATCTATTAAAGACATGATGAAGGCCGGTGTCCATTTTGGTCATCAAACACGCTATTGGCATCCTAAAATGGCCCCATATTTGTATGGCGCACGGGATGGCGTTCATATTATTAATCTTGAAAAAACGCGTGATATGTTCACAGAGGCCGCTGCATTTATTGAGCGTATTGCATCGACGAAGGGCAAAATTTTATTTGTTGGAACGAAACGTGCGGCGTCGACTATTGTCGCGGAAGAAGCGTCGCGGTGTGGCATGCCTTATGTTAATCATCGCTGGTTAGGCGGGATGTTGACGAACTATAAGACCATTCGCCAGTCTATTCGTCGCTTGCAGGAATTGACAAAAATGCTAGAAAAGCAGTCGTTTGACTTGCTGAAAAAGAAAGAAATTTTGAATTTGACCCGCGAACACGAAAAATTGGAGCGAAATCTTGGAGGCATAAAAAAAAATGGGCGGCTTGCCGGACGCTATTTTTATTATTGATGCTAAGCATGAGCACATTGCCATCGAAGAAGCAAAGCGATTAAGTATTCCCGTGGTTGCGATTATCGACTCAAATACGTTACCTCAAAATGTTGACTACGCTATTCCAGGTAATGATGATTCTCGTCGAGCGATTCGTTTATACACAAAAACGTTTGCTGATGTTATTTTGGCGGCACGTGCACCACACGATAATACGACCGATGTATTGGGAGATTTTATTGAAGTCGAGGCGAAAAATACGCCTGCAGCGACAACAGAGTAAGAGGTATATAATGTCAGTAGTTATTTCAGCGAGTTTGGTTAAAGAACTGCGTGAGCGTACAGGCGCAGCGATGATGGATTGTAAGCATGCGTTGGTTGCGGCTAACGGCGATATCGATGCGGCGATTGAAGCGATGCGTGTGTCAGGTCAAGCAAAAGCCGTGAAAAAAGCTGGGCGTGTTGCGGCGGAGGGAGTGGTTGTGATTCGTCATCAAGGGAATACAGGGGTTATGCTTGAAATCAATTGTGAAACCGACTTTGTTGCTCGTGATGTTAGCTTCTTAGATTTTACCGCTAAGGTTGCTGATCTTGCGTTAGCACGCGAAGTCCATACCGTTGAGGCCTTGTTAGAGACAGCCTTTGACTCTGGTGAGACGGTAGAAAACGTTCGCCAAGTTTTAGTCACTAAAATTGGCGAAAATGTTCAGCTTCGTCGTTTGGCTCTTCTAAATGCCAGTGGAACCTTGGGAGCCTATTCTCATGGAAGTAAAATTGGTGTGCTTATTAGTATCACAGGGTCTAACGACGTCTTAGCGAAAGATTTGGCGATGCATATTGCCGCGATGAAGCCTATCGTGGTTTCTCCTGAACAGGTTCCTGCCGATGTTGTTGAGGCTGAGCGTAAAATTCAAGTTGAGCAGGCGTTAGAATCTGGCAAACCAAAAGAACTGATCGATAAAATGATCGACGGCCGTATGCGTAAGTTTCTGAGTGAAATGAGTTTGGTTGGCCAGCCTTTTGTTAAAGATCCCTCTGTTATCGTCGGTAATTTGTTGAAACAGAATCAGATGGATGTGATTGAGTTTTTGCGTTTTGAAGCCGGTGAAGGGATTGAGAAGAAGGTGGATAACTTTGCGGAAGAAGTCATGGCACAGGTAAAGGGAAATGGCTAAAGCCTATCAACGTGTGCTATTGAAGGTTAGCGGCGAATTTTTCGACAGTCATGGTGTGCATTTGGATCCTGAACGGTTCAAAAAACTCGCGACTATGATTGCCGCGATGTTACATCGAAATGTGCAAGTTGCTGTCGTTTTAGGTGCTGGGAATATTTGCCGTGGTAATCAGTTGGCTTCTCTGGGTGTTGATCAAGTCGTCGCCGATCACATGGGGATGTTAGCAACTATTATTAATGCGTTGGCTTTAAAGGATACCCTATTGCAGTATCAGCTTCCTGCTGAAGTGTGCTCTGCTTTGAGTGTTCCTAGTGTCGCCAATCAGTATGTTCGTGATGATGCCTTGAGTTTATTGATGAATGACTTTGTTGTCATTTGTGCTGGAGGCACGGGCAATCCCTTGGTGACAACCGATAGCGCAGCCGTTTTGCGTGCTATTGAATTGGGTGCAGATGTTGTTCTTAAAGCGACGAAAGTGGATGGTGTTTATTCCGATGATCCTAAAAAAAAATCCAAACGCGGTACGTTTTTCGCATTTGTCGTACGAAGATGTCATAAAGAATTCTTTTGAGGTGATGGACTTAGGTGCTTTCTGTCTATGTCGGGATTACCAGATGCCTGTGCGCATTTTTAATATGGATGTTCCTGATATTATTGAGCGTATTCTTGATGGTGCTGATGAGGGTACGCTGATTTCTTAGGAGTAAATCATGAGTTTTGAAGTGATCTATAAAGATGCCGATATGCGAATGAAAAAAAGCATAGAAGCCTTGCAAACTGAGTTGGCGAAGTTGCGCATGGGGCGCGCTAATCCGAGCTTATTAGCCCATGTGATGGTTGATTATTATGGTTCTATGGTACCGATTAGCCAAGTCGCTAATATTGGTGTTCAAGATGCACGCACATTGACCGTTTCTCCCTGGGAGAAAAAATGGTACAAGCCATTGAAAAAGCGATTATGACGTCTGATTTAGGGTTAAATCCCGCCACTTCTGGCGAATTGATTCGCATTCCCTTGCCCCCTTTAAATGAAGAACGTCGTCGTGAGTTAGTGAAAATAGTTAAAACAGAAGTTGAAGAGGCTAAGGTTGCGGTACGGAATGTTCGTCGGGACGTTAATCATCAAGTGAAAGAATCTGTCAAGGCAAAACTGATGACAGAAGACGAAGAGCATAAGGCACAAGATCGTGTGCAAAAATTGACGGATGCCGCCATTTTAGAGATGGATAAAATTTTTTCTAAAAAAGAAACGGAATTGTTAGAGGTGTAACTCTATTGGATAAACAGCTCAAGTTAAACCTGCCTCAGCACATTGCGGTTGTCATGGATGGTAATGGCCGTTGGGCAGCTGATCGTGGGTTACCTCGAGTGTCCGGCCATGTCGCCGGTGTCTATGCCCTTCGTCGGACTGTTGCCAGTTGTCTGCATCATCGTATTCCAACATTGACGGTTTTCGCCTTTAGTAGCGAGAATTGGCGTCGTCCTTTGGCAGAAGTGAGTGCTTTGCAAAAATTTTTTTGCGTTCTCTAAAAAAAGAAATTGCCGAATTGCATCGACTCGGTGTACGCATGCAGTTTATTGGTGATTTTTCTCGCTTGACAGTGGGCATGCAACATGAAATGAAAAAGGCAGAAGCACTGACGAGCAACAATCAACAATTAACGTTTGTTTTAGCGTTTAATTATGGGGGGCGTTGGGACATTCTCCAGGCATCTAAAAGAATGGCCGAGGATGTGGTTCAACAAAAAGTGATGTTACATGAGATAGATGAACAGCAATTTTCCCAGTACCTAGCATTAGCAGATTTGCCTCAGCCGGATTTATTTATACGTACGAGTGGGGAATGTCGGTGAGTAATTTTTGCTTTGGCAAATTGCGTATGCAGAGTTGTATTTTTGCGATGTATTATGGCCAGATTTTTGTGAAAAAGACTTTGAATGTGCCTTAAATGCGTTTGCTAAACGTGATCGACGGTTTGGATCTGTCACGCAAGATAAGTCCTAAAGCAGCGTGTCAGAGTGAAATTTCTATTGAAATAACTGGAAACTTTTCTAAGCTTATGGTTTTATTAAGGATATAGAGTGAGAGGGAATAATGGCTGACGAATCATTAGAGCTAATACGTTTGCGTAATAATTTCTACCGCGATAATTATCGTCGCGTGATGAAGTTACTGCTCATTATGTCGATTGTTATGGTCATTTTAGTTCTTATTTTGGCCTATTTATTTACGCATCGGCCGGAACCACGATATTTTGCGACAACGCAATCTGGCCGAATCTTGCGCCTTATCCCTTTAAATCAGCCGATGCTCTCTAGCGAAGCGTTGTTAAGTTGGGCGAGTCAAGTGGCGATGAGTGCATATACTTACAATTTTGCGAACTATCGACAAAAAATACAAACGCAGGAAATTAATTTCACGGGAGATGCGTGGCAGCAGTTTTTGCAGCAATTAAAAGACTCAGGCAATATTCAGGCGGTTGACCAACGGAAAATTAATGTTAACGCGGTTGTTTCTGGTTCTCCGGTTATTGTTTATCAAGGAATGCTTAAAGGTCGTTATGCTTGGAAAGTTCAAGTGCCTCTCTTGGTGACGTTTGTCAGTGCAAGTGACCGCTTCCAAAAAAATTATATGGTAACCATGGTTATTGTTCGAGTTTCTACCGTACAAAACCAAAATGGCGTTGCAGTGGCACAATTCGTGGTGAGCGGCTAAGTGATTATTCTTACGACAAAAATACAGAAGATTCTATTGGGCCTGCTATTTCTGTTTGGCGTGTCTCTCGTTTATGCGGCCCCGTCTCAAGGAGCGGTTGAAACATCTTCTGAAGTTGACCAATTCAAACAATGGCTGCAGCAGCAAGACCAAAAAAATACGGCAGCTTTAAAACAATATCAAGCGTCGTCATCAGACAGCCGTGAAGATAATGGCAGTGATAATTATGTCTCAAAAGTGGCCTTTAATCAGTTGTTACAAAAAACGATGCCGATGTCTCCGGATCAAATACATGAGTTTAAGAAAGCAGTAGACACGACTCAGCGTGCAATAGCGATGCCAGCAAATGCACCACCCAAACCGATGTCGTCGACATTGTTGGTGAGTCTTGCTCCTGGCGAGCAACCGCCAGCGATTAAAATGTCGCAAGGGTTTATTACGTCGTTGGTTTTTTGTGGACGCCTCTGGCGCCGCTTGGCCAATGGATGCGTATGATTTAGGAAATGCGCAAGCGTTTAATGTTCAATGGGATAAAAAAACAAATGTCATGATGATTCAACCGCTTCAAGCATATACGTATGCAAATTTAGCCGTTCGATTGAAAGGGTTAACTCCGCCGGTCATGTTAACCTTAATTCCTGGTCAGTCTGTGGTTGATTATCGCGTGGATGTTACTGTCATGGGGCAAGGTCCAAATAGTTCTGGTGAAACGAGTCGTATGGGTTTGCCCAAAGATGCAAATGCTATGTTATTGGGAGTGTTGGATGGTATTCCGCCTGAAGGGAGTCAATCCTTAACGGTATCAGAGGGGGCTGGAGAAGCGTGGTTGAATGGGGATAATATCTATTTTCGCTCGAGGTATACGGTATTATCCCCTGCTTGGCTGGATAGTATGCAGAGCCCTGATGGCATGCATGCTTATCAATTACCGGCAACTCCTCTGTTATTAGTATCAAAATTGGGGAAGCCTATTGAAGTTAGGTTGCAAGGTGATTAATCGTGGCAAATCGTAAATTTAACTTCGGCCAAATCATGAAAACGCGAAATTCTAAACAGCGTATTTTGTTGATTTCTGTCGTTGTTTTAGTGCTTATTTTATTCGTGTATTTTGTTAGTCGGGTGATTCGTGTTGGCAGCAATGCTGAAGGTGATTCCCGAGTGTCTGGCGTGCCGAGTATTTCATCCGTGCAAGGAGGGAAAGTGTCCCCTGAGTATGCTCGTGCATTAACGAATGAAAATCAACAAAAAGTCGATTATGCGAATACCACTGGAACTAGTGCGATACCTACCTTGATTAATACGGGCGTCAGTGACATGATGCCTGTGCAGGTTGGCTGTACGAATTGTTGCAATACCTGCGGTGGCGAGTCGACGGATCAGTTGCTTTCAACGTTGCTCGGTAAAGGAAAAATTTCAGCGTCGACGGCGGATTTACTCAATAAATTAGATGCTCAAAATCTTTCGCCAGAAGATTACGCGGCGGCCTTGGAAAAATTAGTGCGTGAAGGTAAAATTTCTCCTGAGGAAGCCCGCCGCTTGCTGGCAGCGTATAAACAACGTTATCAAGAGAAACTGGCGAGTACAGGGGCAACGGATTTAGATCCTCTCATCAAACAAGGCATTCTTTCTGTTGAGGCGGCGAGTGATTTATTGAGTTTGCAAAAACAACCAGCATCCTCATCCGAGTATCAACAGTTTTTGGAAAATATGGTCGGCCAGGGCGAGATATCCCCGAGTGCCGCGCAGCTTTTATTGAAAAAATACGACGACCAACAAAAGAAACGTCAATTCGCTGAGAGTAGTGGTCAATTGGCTTCAATGGTCGTTACGGGTGACCTTGCTCCTGAGTTGTCATCTACATTGAAGGCATTGCAAGCCAGTGATATTTCTACCGATGATTATTCGAATGCATTAAACAAATTAGTTAAAGAAGCAAAAATATCCCCAGATGTTGCAAAACGTTTGTTAAATAATTATGGCAAACGGCATGGAAATGCTGATGCAGCGCTGATATCCGGTACAGAGCTTTCAAAAGAACAAGGTGATGTATTGAGAACTTTACAAAAAGCGAATAAATCTGTGGCTGAATTTTCAGCGCAATTAGAAGCTTATGCTCGTTCTGGCCAAATGTCCGCGAATAGCGCTAGCCAATTATTAGCCGCCTATCAAGAAGAATATACGGCCAAACAATCCGGTGATACCGCTCGTGCAACTAGAGCCGCTGCCGCTAAGGATGGTTTAATTAGTGAATTAGAGCAAAAACCAAAACTACCGAATGATGCGAGTCAGTCGTTGGCCGCTATGCGTAAAGGGCACTCCTCTTTATCTGACTATGCCGCTGAACTTCAGCGTTTGGTTGATGCGGGTTTAATTTCGCCTGAAACAGCCCAAGCATTGTTAGCCGCATACAAAAAGCAACTAGCGCAAGGTGGATTTTCTCTGGATGGTAATGGCGTCCCTTTTTCTGGTGTATCCAGTCCAGCGATTGATATAAATTTAGGGCCTAAAACGGGAAATCCCACATTAGACCGTGTCACGCAAGCAGGCTATGCGCAACAAGCCGCACAAATGCAGCAAACAAAAACCTATACAGCAGCGGTTGCGTTGCAGCAGCAAAATCAACAAACAGCGGCATTGCAGCAGGCGCAGGTTCAGGAATTGTCGACGCAGATGTATGCGCAGGCGCAGCAGCTGTTTTCGCCTTTGTTGAGCCCCGTCGCACAAACCATGGTGGTTGGCGAGCAAACCGATGAAACGGCGGTGGGCGCAGGGGGGGCTTAATGGTGGTTCATCAGCATCAGAGATTGCGGGGGGGCGGAGCGCCTATCATCAAAGCGGGTTCGGTCTTGTATGGCGTTTTAGAGACAGCCGTTGATAGTGATTATCCTGATTCGCCTGTCATGGCTACGATCGTTTCAGGGCAATTCAAAGGAGCAAAATTGCTAGGCGCGGTTAAAACTGTGAAAGATGGTCAGCGTGTTATGTTAACGTTTAATTTAATGACGATGAATGATTGGCCGACTGGCGCATCCGTTAATGCGTATGCGATTGATCCAGATTCAGCGCGCTCAGCATTAGCAACCAGCGTGGATAATCATTATATGTTGCGTTATGGGACCTTATTTGCTTCTGCTTTTATGCAAGGTTTAGGGCAAGCGGTAGAAGATTCAGGGACGACCGTGACGTCTGATAGCGGTGTTGTAACGGAATCGACGTCAGATTTAAATACGCAAGAGCAAATATTGGTCGCCTTGGGGCAGGTAGGTAAAAGTGCTTCAGCGGAAGTCGCAAAGTTGCAAAATACTCCGCCGACGGTCAAAGTAAAAGCAGGGGTGGGAATAGGTATCTTGTTTATGGCCGATGTTAGTGCCGTTAATAGTAAATAATCATTTATTGGGGAGAAGATCATGAGTGATAGAAATGATGTATCGTTTAATCATGGTGAAGAAGAAGAGTTTCACATTACTGATGATGACATTGACCGTGAATTGGCAGCGATGGAAGAAGAAAATACCGTAACAGGCTCGGATGATGATCTGAGTGAGGTATCGGCAAAATCGTCAGAACCCAAGCGGCGTTTTTCAGCATTGAAGAATTTGAAACGTAAACATTGGATTTTTATTGCTATTGTTATTTTGGTTTTGTTAATGGGGCTGCTCAAAATGGTCGGCAATAAATCGCCTGGGAATGATTTCGAGCAGATAGTTCCTGCTGCAACGACGGCTAACAAATCGATGGTCAAAAAAAATCAGGCAGATTTAATTCAAGCGCCACAGCAACAGCAGCAGGGGTCCTCCTCGATGTCGGGGAAATCAGATTTGCTGATTTCTCCGGTAGCAACTCCAGCCCTCGTTTCTTCTGCGAGTGTGCCGACTGACTTAACACGCGCGCAATTAAAATCTGATATGTCATCTCTCGCTAATGTTGAAAGCAAACTGACCGAAACACTCCAAGTTGTTCAGCAGCAAAACTTACAATTAACTCAACAATTGGTTGAAATGAACAGTCGGGTACAAACATTGGAGTCGGCTTTTAATCAATCTAATCAAGCGGTTGAAGGGTTGGCTCAGCAAGTGGTGCAGCTGAAATCTAACCCCGTAAATGCGAAAAAATCACAGCCCGAGAGAAAGTTTATTCCTGCTCCTGCGGTGGATAATCAAAAGCCTCAATATATTGTTGAAGCTGTTGTGCCACAACGTGCGTGGCTGCAAACAGCCGAGGGCAGCACGGTTACGGTTATGGTTGGGGACTCGCTTCCAGGTTTGGGAGCTGTCGCCACGATCGACCCTTATTCAGGGAATGTGACAATGTCCTCAGGCAAGGTATTAAAATATGCGGTTTGATGGACGGTTGCGTCGCTTATATTCAGTTGTTTATTTTCCGCTTTTTTTATTAAACGGTTGTGGAAATAATATCCCCGATGGGGCCGATGTTAATATTCAGCAGATGATTATTAATATTGCGAAAACAATGCCGAGTTTACTGGCGATGTTTTCAGCAGGGGCCTATGTTATTGGGTTCGGTTTAATGTTTAAAGGTGTTTATAAGCTTAAAGAATATGGTGAAATGCGTACGGCGATGTCGAGTCATACAAATTTATGGGGAGCGATTATTACGCTTGTCACCGGTTCGCTGCTCGTTTACTTTATTTCGGCCTATGAAATTGGATTGCAAACTTTATTCGGCTATTCATCTCCACTGGCCTATTCTTCCGGTGGAAGCGTCAATGATGAGCTTGTTTCAGCCGTTGTCCTGATTACTCAAGTGATTGGTGTTATTGCCTTTATTCGAGGTATTTTATTGCTGAATAATGTCGGGGGGCATAGCGGCCAACCTGGAACGATTGGTAAAGGATTAACATTTATTATAGGAGGTTTGTTGGCGATTAATATTTATGGGACATGGGTTGTGATTGTGAATACCTTAACAGGTGCATAAAACCTACCCAAATGCTTGCGTAAGCGTGATAGTATTGGTTAAGATGAATAGATATGATAATAGGAGATTAAGAAGTGAAAATATCGGTAAGAGAAACGTTTGGGCAGTGGATGAACGCAGTTTTTATTGCGGTGTCCATGATGACTTTATTGTTTGCGAGTACGGCTTATGCAGATGGTTCCAGTGGTTCTATGGATTTAGGCTCTGTTGCGGACAATGTGACTAACACTTTTGATAGTATTGCAAAAATGATTACTGCCGCTTCCTATATTGCAGGATTGGGATTCGCGGTTGGCGCTATTTTGAAATTTAAAGCGCATAAAGATAATCCTCAACAAATTACAGTCGGTGTGCCGATTGCTTTAATGTTCGTTGCGGCCGCATTAATATTTTTACCCTCTATGTTTGAAGTTGCTGGGAATACACTTTTCGGTAGTACGTCCGGTTATGCTGGGGTCACGGGTATTACGGATTTTTAATTATTATGCGACCGTTGTCGCTACGAGCGAGTCCTGATAACTGGCAGAAGTTTATTGCGCGTCGATTGAGTGCCAGTTTTCGGTCTCTTGCGGAAAAAGTTTGGAGGCGTGATCGTTACACCTGTCAGTATTGCGATTTTCAGGCAAAAGACTATATGGATGTGGTCAATCATGACCAAGATTATTCCAATAATAAGGCCTCTAATTTGGTGACAGCGTGTGGTTTTTGTTCCCAATGTTTTTTTTTGGAATCTATCGGCTTGGATGATATGAGTGGTGGGCAGTTGATCTTTCTCCCCGAAATGTCGCAGGAGCACCTCAATAGCTTCTGCCATGTTCTTTTTTGTGCGATGAGCAGTAAAGCCGCCTATCAGGATAATGCACAGATTATTTATCGGCACTTAAAATCGCGAAATAAACCGATTGAAGATATCCTTGGCGAGGGCGGTTCAGACCCGCGTCAGTTTGGTATTACTATGGTGCAGTATCAATCTTTGAACGAAGGAAAAAGTTTGTCTCCCATATTAAAGGATATACGTTTGCTTCCGTTGCAAGCAAAATTTAATAAGCAGTTAGAGGCTTGGGCACACTCTGCCACGGGTGTGATGGAAATGCTGGTGTAGGGAAGGTCGCTGATGAATATTATTGAAACTTTATTAGACAATGTTGACGCCTTGTTAGCGTGGTTTGCGAGCGGCCTCAAAACGTCATGTGAGGATTACTGTGAATTAGAAACGGCAGATAGTGAATTTACGCTGGTATCACGGGATGGTTCTCTTGTTTCTATCATTAGTGTAGAAGGCGTGAGTCGTTTAATCGGTACAGAAGAATTTAATCATATTCATACGAGTTTAACTCAAACCTTGCGCACGGCATTAGGTCGTCGTGGCCATTCTTTCCAAGTTATTTTTAGCTATGACCGTGCGAAAGCACAGCAGCAGATTAGTGAGATGTTAACGCCGGCTAAAGCCACGGCGCAACGCTTGCAATTAGCGCTCAATGATTTATTTGTCGAGAGAGAAAAGGTTATCTCAAGCTATTGCGCGAAAGAAAATATGTATTTTGTTTTATGGACGCATCCAACTAGCCTACCACCAGAACAGCAATCCAAAGCTCAAAAAGATAAGCTTAAACTCATTAACGATAATAAATATCCTCAACCCTTGAATGCACAAAATATGATAGCCGCTGTCGGTGAATTGCGTAATGCGCATGAGTCTTTTGCCCGATCCATGATGAATGATTTAACTGCAACGGGGGTTTATTGTAAGCTGTTAGAAGCACATGATGCGTTGCATCATATTCGTTTTATGAGTGAGCCAGAACATACAGGAAAAGATTGGCGTGCTGTTTTGCCGGGCGATAGAGTTCCTCCGCGGGTGTTGCTGAATGGTAAACATGCTGAGCTGTCTGGATTGTTGTTTCCCCGTTTGGCGCAGCAAATTTTTCCGCGTGATGCTGAAGTGCTTGATATTCGTACCATTCGCGTTGGAGATTCGATTTACAGTCCTATTTTTATTGATCTATTTCCTCAGGAAGTTAAAGCGTTTTCGGTATTATTTAATCGAGTATTACCGACGCAAGTCCCCTGGAGAATCTCCTTTGATTTGGATAGTTCGGGTTTAGATGCTGTTCGGTTTAAATCCATGATTTCGAGTATTTTAAGTTTTGCCTCTAAACACAATGGCCTCATTAGTGACGCCACAAAAATGTTGCAGAATCTTGAAGTCAATTCAGATACGCCCGTCGTTAAATTGCGAGTGACATTAACCACATGGGCACCAGCAGACAATCTTCGTTTATTACGGATTCGTACCGCAGAACTTGTTAAAGCTGTTCAGGGATGGGGAAGTTGTGAGGTTGGAGAGTTGTGTGGCGATGCGTTTGGTGGGTTTATTTCTACATTACCGGCCGTCAGTTCTCAAAGTGTCGCGAATACTTCTGCGGCACCCTTGAATGAAGTTGTGAGTATGTTGCCTTTTACGCGGCCAGCATCGACGTGGCATTATGGGGCATTGATTTTTCGATCACCCGACGGAAAACCATGGCCATTTCAACCTGGTTCTAGCCAACAAACGACGTGGATCGATTTGTTGTATGCCCGCCCAGGGTCAGGTAAATCTGTCTTATCGAATGCACTCAACTTAGGGTTATGTTTGTCTGCGGGCGTCAAGCGTTTGCCTCGTATTGCTATTATTGATGTTGGACCATCGAGTAGTGGGTTAATATCTTTGCTTCGAGAAGCTTTGCCACGTCACCAGCAGCATTTAGTGGCGTATCACCGCTTACGTATGACGTCAGAATATTCGATTAATCCTTTGGATACGCAATTGGGTAATCGCTTTCCCACGCCTCAAGAGCGTAGTTTCCTTGTGAATTTGGTCACATTGCTCGTCACTCCTCTGGGCGCTCAGCGGCCCTATGATGGTATTTCGGATATGGCAGGTTTGGTGATCGATGAACTGTATAAAATGTACGCGGATACCGGCAAGCCGCGATTATATACCGTAGGGATGTTACCGGAGGTGGATGATGTTTTAGAAGATATTAGTTTTATTAAAGATGCGCATACGACATGGTGGGAGATTACCGATGGATTGTTTGCTGCGGGTTTTGTTCATGAGGCCGCATTAGCACAACGTTATGCTGTTCCATTATTGGCGGATGCAGCCGCGATTTGCCGAACTTCTGCGGTAGAGGATTTATATGGTCAAGTGATTGCGCCAACCGGTGAGTCACTCGTGCGCGCCTTTGGGCGTATGATTTCTAGTGCTGTGCGGGAATATGCGATTATTTCTTCAGTGACACAGTTTGATTTAGGCGAGGCACGTATTGTTTCCTTAGATTTGGATGAGGTGGCTAAAAGTGGAGGAGATGCTGCGGATAGACAAACGGCGGTCATGTATATGTTGGCGCGTTATGTTTTGGCGAATCATTATTACCTGACGGAAGAAAATGCCAGAAATATGCCAGACCTCTACCAAAATTACCATAAAGAGCGGATCGCTGAAATCCGTGAAGATGCTAAACGGATTGTTTATGATGAATTTCATCGAACGTCACGCGCCTCTGCTGTGCGTGATCAAGTCGTGGTCGATATGCGGGAAGGTCGTAAATGGAATGTGCAAATTTCATTAATTTCCCAATCAGTCGATGATTTTGATTCTGTCATGGTCGAGTTTGCGACGTCTATTTATATTATGGATGCAGGTCCTGAACAATCCATTCGTAAAGCGACTGAAATTTTTGGATTGAGTGAAACGGCAAGAATCGCGTTAAAAACGCGAGTCCATGGTCCTCGTAGTGGTGGGGCGACATTTTTGGCCCAGTTTGCTACAAAAATTGGGATGAATACGCAGCTATTGACCAGTACCGTTGGGCCGATTGAATTGTGGGCATTTAGTACGACGACGGAAGATGTTGAGTTGCGTAATCGCTTGTATGCACGAATAGGACCGGTTGAAACGCGTCGGGTCTTAGCTAATCTTTTTCCTTCTGGTACCGTTAAGCCTCTCGTCGAAGAACGTTTAACGAAAGCAAAAGAAAGTTCTTCTGTCATTGAAGAGGTTGATAACATCAGTATCATCGAAGAATTAATGACCGATATTTTGAGTGCTTATAGCGCAAACCCAGATGTCAAGAAGTTGTCTACATCATGATTGCTCAGTTTAACAAGTGCCATGAATCAGATACCTAATTCTCGTCTGACTATTGTCAGGGTTTTTTCCGACATATTGTTCCGTGGCAAGACAGTTGAAGAGGCACTTCAACGTCATACGGCAATGCATGATGCTTTTGTTAAAGCACACGTTTATGGTTTATGTCGTTGGTATTTTCGATTGGATGCCGTCGCCAGCAAGCTTTTGAAAAAACCCCTAAAATCTAAAGATATGGATGTTTATATCTTGATTCTATTAGGCATTCATCAAATATGGCATAGCCCGATAAAACCGCATGCTTTAGTCAATGAGGTAGTGAGTGTTGCTGACCTCATAAAAAGCCTTGGGCAAAAGGTGTTTTGAATGCGTGCTTACGGCGCGTGTTGCGTGAAAAAACGGCTTGGCTGGATGCACAGTATCCCAGCCATCCAGCGTGGATGATGGAGCATATTAAAAAAAGCGTGGCCAGATGATTGGGTGGCGATTATCGCCGCAAATGATGTTCAAGCACCGATGACATTACGGATAAATACTCAGCGTGACCATGAGGCTATTCTAGCTGATCTTCAGCCACTGGCGGTGCGAGTCAGATCCCATAGTGGTGGTGCGTCAATGTGTTTGTATTTGTCTTCTCCTTTAGGGGTTCATGATATTCCAGGGTTTAGTGCAGGGGTGGTTTCTGTTCAGGATGAAGCCTCTCAATACGTGGCAGCATTGTTGCAGCTTCGATCGGGTGACGTTGTATTAGATGCCTGCAGTGCACCAGGTGGAAAAACAGGCCATATGTTAGAACTTCAGCCGGCTATACGGTTGACTGCCTGTGACATCAGTGATATGCGTTTAGAGAAAGTGAAAGAAAACTTGGAGCGCTTGGGCGTAGAAAAAGAGGTGGTGTATCACGTTTGTGATGTGACCCAATATGATTGGGATGGGGAAGTGTTTGACAAGATTCTTCTGGATGCCCCGTGCTCAGGAAGCGGAGTGATACGTCGTCACCCTGATATTAAATTATTGCGTCGGGAATCTGATCTGCGCGCATTCTCTGATCAACAGCAGCGCCTACTTCAAGCCCTATGGCCGGCCCTAAAGAAAGGCGGCAAACTACTCTATACGACATGTTCGATTATGCCGGAAGAAAATGAAGGCGTGATTAAAGAGTTTTTAAAGCATCATGATGATGCGGACATTCCATCGATTCAGCTTTCTATTGGCGTACCTCAAGAACGTGGTTGGCAATGTTTCCCGCAAGTAGGCGGGCATGATGGCTTTTATTATTGTTTGATAGAAAAAACATAATCCACGTCATTTTTATCGCTTCATTATTCTTAAGAACTCAGTGAGTTTTGTTGCGATAATTGAAAAAGTTGACGAAAATTTTTTGTTGTTTGCGCAGCCACTTTTTCTGCCGATATTCCTCTGAGTTCAGCAATTTTTTCAACCACATAGCGTGTGTACGCGGGTTGGTTGGTTTTTCCGCGAAATGGTGCGGGCGCTAGATAAGGGGCGTCTGTCTCAACTAAAATTCTATCCAGTGGAACATACTGAGCGATTTCTTGTAATGCCGTTGCATTTTTAAATGTCACAATTCCTGAGAAAGAAATATAAAAATTTAAGTCTAATGCTTGTTTGGCCATTTCTTTTGTTTCCGTGAAGCAGTGCATGACTCCGCCGATAGCACCCGCATTTTCTTCGCGCATAATCTGAATAGTATCGTCACGAGCTTCTCGCGTATGAATAATCAAGGGTTTTTTGATGATGTTGGCGACCGCAATATGTGTGCGGAAACGTTCTTGTTGCCAAGTCATCTCTCCTTTGCAATGAAAATAGTCCAACCCTGTTTCGCCGATGGCAATAACCTCAGCGTGTTGGGCAAGGGCTAAGAGTGCGTGTTTAGAAACGGCTTGTCCTTCATGTTCAGTCGGGTGAACACCAACAGAGGCATATACGTTTTTTTCTGTTTGAGCGATATTTAATATGGCAGGAAAGTTGTCTAAATCAATGCAAACGCATAAATATTCATAAACGTGATTTTCTTTGGCATGTAACAACGCTGTTGGCCAGTCGAGTCTATCTAAGTGGCAGTGGGAGTCAATGATATACATATGTTTCAACATCCATGGACCGTGTCAACAAGATACGCGACTTTTTCAGGGGGTGTATTCGGTAAAATCCCATGGCCCAAATTAAAAATAAATCCAGGATAATTTTTCATGGTTTTTAAAATCTGTTCAATGTCATGGTGAAGGGTTATCTCAGGTGCAAATAGAGCGAGGGGGTCTAAGTTTCCTTGAATAGCGACTTTACCCTGAGTGATCGTTTTGGCGAGATCTAAGGGCATGGTCCAATCCACGCCGACACCCGAACAACCTGATTCTGCGATACCAGCGAGATTGAGCCCTGCATTTTTCGTAAAAATAATGGTTGGTGTTGTTCCGCAGGCCTCTGTAATTTTCTGCATGTATCTTAAAGAAAAAGCTTCATACTGCGTAGGGCTTAATAAACCACCCCAAGTATCGAATAACATCACCGCATCGACTCCGCTTTGAATTTGTGCGTTGAGGTAATGTATTGTTGCTTGTGTGAGTATCTCCAGCAGGTGAGTGAGTAGAGGAGGGTTCTCGTAGGCCATGCGACGAATGTTATCAAATTGTTTTTTGCTGCTTCCTCCTTCGAGCATATAGCAAGCGACGGTCCAAGGGCTTCCCGCGAAACCGATGAGTGGAAGGCGTCCTTTGAGTTCATGTTGAATTAAGCGAATCGTATCCATCACGTAACGCAGTTCTACTTCTGGGTCTGGCACCGACAGTTGTCGAATGTCAGCCTCATTTTTTAACGAACGCATAAAACGAGGGCCTTCATTTTCAGCAAAATACAGTTCTAACCCCATGGCGTCTGGGACAGTTAAAATATCAGAAAAGACAATTGCTGCATCAAGATCGAAGCGTGCTAACGGCTGTAAGGTGACTTCACACGCTAACTCTGGTGTTTTGCACAAGGCTAAAAAGCTACCGGCTTTAGCCCGTGTTTCACGATATTCGGGCAAATATCGTCCGGCCTGCCGCATAATCCAAATGGGTTGACGATCAACGGGTTGACGTTTTAACGCGCGTAAAAAATTATCATTTTTTAATCGAGTCATCGCTACTTCTTTGTTATTTGAGATTTCAGTATCATACAGGATATCTGTAAAAACTTAAGTATGATTTCTATGCGTGCTAAAAAACGATTTGGGCAGAATTTTCTTCATGATCGAAGAATGATTGATAAGATCGTATCCGCGATTCGCCCTAAAACGAGTGATGTTGTCGTTGAAATTGGCCCTGGGCAAGGAGCAATGACACAGCCTTTACTCACCGCTGGTGGTGTCGTTCATGCGATAGAGATCGACGATGATTTGATTTACGTTTTACAACAAACAATACGTGATGCAGGGTTTATATTACACCATGCGGATGCGCTGACATTTGATTTTTCGCAGATTGCATCACGTTTTCGACTGGTTGGAAATCTTCCGTATAATATTTCAACCCCGTTGCTGTTCCATCTGATGAAATACACCGCGCGCATCGTCGATATCACGGTTATGTTGCAACGGGAGGTGGTCGATAGAATTGTCGCGGAACCTAACAGTAAAATTTATGGGCGATTGAGTGTGATGTTGCAGTATTATTGCGCGGTTGATCGTTTGTTTTTAATTCCTCCAGGTGTGTTTGATCCCGTTCCTAAAGTGGAGTCTGCATTGTTACGTTTAGTTCCGAAGACAAGCCGACCGTTGACGGGAGAAGAAGAAATTCTATTGGAAGCCTGTGTGAAACTTGCGTTTGCACAGCGCAGAAAAACCATAAAAAATAATTTAAAAGGGCTGCTACAGGAAAATGACTGGCTAAATTTACCGATTGATCCGCAATCACGAGCGGAGAATCTATCGGTTCAAAATTTTATCTCCTTAACACAATATCTCACGCAAAACAGGATGATACAATAATGGCAACCTATGCAGTCGGTGATATTCATGGATGTTTTAATGAGTTTCAAGAGCTATTAGATCGCATTCAATTTGATCCGCAGAAAGATCGTTTGTGGTTGGCGGGAGATTTAGTTAATCGGGGACCGATGTCGCTTGAGGTGTTACGGTATGTAAAAGCTTTGGGCTCGCCTCACCAAATTGTCTTAGGGAATCATGACTTATATTTGCTCACACGCTGGTTGCGACAGCGTTATGAAGGGGTTGCTGAGCAAGATGCGCTGACAGCGACTTTGCGTGCGGATGATGCAGATGAATTGTGTGATTGGTTGCGACATCAACCATTATTAGTCGAGGATAAAGCGTTGGGTTTCATGATGGTGCATGCCGGTTTTTTACCGGATTGGGATGTGAATCAGGTTCGACATTATGCACGTGAAATAGAAGAGATATTGCGCACTGATGCCCATGAGACCTTTCTTTTACATCGTCATGATGAAGCGGCTGAATGGTCTCGGTGGTGTTATATTGTTGATGCATTGACGCGTTTGCGTTATCACGATGATCTCCCTTGGTTTTCACATCCCTTGCGCAAAACTATCGATCAAAAAATTGTGTTTGGGCATTGGGCCGCGTTAGAAGGAAAAGTGTTCGGTGAGTATAATGTGTTTGCATTAGATACGGGCTGTGTTTGGGGAGGGAGATTGCGGGCGATGCGTTTAGAGGATCGCAGAATAGTTGAAGTCGCTAGTCATCAAAAAAAAGGCATCTTATGAAAAAAAATATTCTAACGGTTTGCGGTATTTTAACCCTGTTCTTTCAGTTTGTAATTGCAGGTCAATCGATTCAGATTCATGCAGAATTGCCGATGAATTCTCCCGCCGCTGAATTTTTGTTGTTAATTCAAGATAATGATTTTGGGACGAGCATACCTATCAACATGCCTTTGTATGCGGGTCAAAATTTGCAAACATTTTCCGTGCGTGGCGAACACTATCAAGTGATTCCATTAAGCTTAACAGCAGGGGACGTGAGATTAACGCCTTGTTCTCCAAGCGGGCTGATTACTGGGCATTCATTAATCGTGACGATGAGTGGAAATCTGATACAGGAGGGCTTGCACTGCGTTTATCGTGAAACAGCCAGCTTACCGCAACTGTATACACCCGCGTCAAAAACGTCCGTGGGTATGACAAAACAGACAGTCTCTCCCTCATCCGATTTAGGTTATTCGGGCGTGGTCAACTATTTAACCCAGTTGAGTCGGGGTTGTGAGGCAGGAACATTTCGAGCGACGGTGGCAAAACAGTTAGTGACTTATCGCATTTTAGGAATGAAGGAAGGTGTTTGCCAAGTGTCGATTAGTACGGATCCATCGAAAAAGCCACTGAATTGTTTATTTCGTTCTGATGATATTGCGTTAATTGCTGCACCTTCACGCATCCAAGATGCAGAACAAGGGCAATTAAATTACTCGGATAATGATTTAGTCACGCGCATCATGAAGGCTCGATGTCGCGAAGCGTAAGTTTAATTCCTTTGCCGCACGGACGTCATCGAGGCGTTTTACTGGCATTGTGTGCGGCGCTGATGTTAATCGTTCCGGCTGTGTTTCTGCTTCATGACGAATGGCTATCATGGCTGTGACAAAATTATCCAAGGTTTGTTTGCTTTCTGTTTCTGTTGGTTCAATCAGTAAACATTCTTGAACAATGAGTGGAAAATACATCGTCGGCGCATGAAATCCATAGTCGAGTAATCGTTTCGCAAAATCGAGCGCAGTGATTCCAAAGGCTTTGGCTTCTTGCTTTAGGGTGATAATGAATTCGTGGGTGGCGCGACGTTGTGGGAAAGCGCATTCAAATCCCGCATCGTGTAATTTCTTCATCAAGTAGTTCGCGTTTAAGGTGGCATATTGCCCAACCCGCACTAGTCCTTCACGTCCAAGGAGGCGAATATAGATATAAGCACGTAGAAGTATTCCTGCATTCCCCATGAATGTTGATAATCGTCCTATTGTATTGGGCGCATCCGTTCGATCGGATAAATAATAGGAGCCGTTTTTTTCTAACACTCGCGGAATAGGTAAAAATGGTTTTAAGCGCTCATTGCAGGCGACGGGGCCGGCGCCTGGACCTCCGCCTCCGTGGGGAGTGGCAAATGTTTTATGCAAGTTCATGTGCATGACATCAAAGCCCATATCGCCTGGCCGCACTTGACCCAAAATGGCGTTGAGATTGGCTCCATCGTAGTAGAGTAGTCCGCCTGCCGTGTGAATAATGTCTGCGATAGTGGTGATTTCTCGTTCAAAAACACCCAGTGTCGACGGGTTGGTTAACATGATGCCGGCTGTTTTTGGGCTTACCGCTTTTTTTAAGGCATCAATATCAATGTCGCCTTCTGCGTTGGTTGGGATTTCTTTAACGACAAAACCGCATTGTGCCGCTGTCGCAGGATTTGTGCCATGCGCCGCATCCGGTACTAACATTTCAATGCGTTCGTTGTCTCCGCGTGAGCGGTGATAGGCGGCAATCATTGAGATTCCAGCAAATTCTCCTTGTGCGCCTGCCATGGGGGAGAGTGATACGGCGTTCATGCCGGTAATCTCAGCGAGCATCGTTTGCAGATCTGCCATACACGCCAAAAATCCTTGTTGATGTGTGTGCGGTGCGAGGGGGTGTAATCGAAGGAATTCTCGAGACATGGCCAATTTGTGTACGCCGCGCGGATTGTATTTCATCGTGCACGATCCTAAGGGGTAGAAATGTGAGTCAATTGAGAAATTTCGTTGTGATAGACGGGTGAAATGGCGAATGACATCGAGTTCTGATACTTCAGGGAGGAGGGGGGTGTCTTGTCGTTGGTATTCTTTTGGAATGTTGGTCGTATCATTTTCTAGGATGGGGCATTGTGATGCCGCATAGCGGTTAGGCGCAGAATAATCGTAAATTAAGGGTTCGGCCTGTGGCATCGTGAGTTGTTCATCGTGGATTGGATTACGACATATTATACCGCTAAATTTTTTAGAAGCTATTCTTATCCGAGCAGTTTTTTATAGGAGGGATTTGGGGTATCATCGTTTTTTTGTCATGTCTGGAATTGATTAGGTTGTTATGTCACTGGCGCATATTCGTAATTTTTCTATTATTGCTCATATTGATCATGGCAAATCAACGCTGTCAGACCGATTAATTCAAACGTGTGGGGGGTTAAGCCAGCGCGAAATGAGTCAGCAGGTGCTTGATTCTATGGATCTTGAGCGTGAGCGCGGCATTACGATTAAAGCACAAAGTGTGACCTTATATTACCGTGCTCACGATGGCGACACCTACCAGCTTAATTTTATTGACACGCCTGGGCATGTGGATTTTGCTTATGAGGTTTCTCGTTCGTTAGCCGCGTGCGAAGGCGCATTATTAGTGGTCGATGCGGGGCAAGGCGTTGAAGCTCAAACAGTCGCTGTCTGTTACACGGCGGTTGAACACGGATTAGAGGTCATCCCTGTATTAAATAAAATTGATTTACCCCAGGCAGAGCCTGACCGTGTCTGTAAAGAAATTGAAGATATTATTGGTATTGAAGCCACAGACGCCTTGCATATTAGTGCTAAAACAGGATTGGGTATTCTCGATTTGCTCGAAATGCTGGTGCGTAAAGTTCCTCCGCCTAAAGGGGAGAGTGAAGCGCCATTACAGGCTTTAATTATCGATTCATGGTTTGATAGTTATTTGGGCGTTGTCTCTTTAGTTCGCGTCGTGAATGGGGTTTTGCGTAAAGGCGATAAAATGCAGGTGATGTCGACGGGCAAAGCCCATCTGGTGGATAGTGTCGGCGTTTTTACCCCAAAGCGCTTAGAGAAGCCTGAACTCAACACCGGTGAAGTTGGTTTTGTTGTGGCAGGAATTAAAGATATTCACGGTGCGCCAGTCGGAGATACGATTACCTTAGCGAAATCTCCAGCCAGTACTTCTCTGCCAGGATTCAAAAAAATGAAGCCGCAAGTGTATGCGGGTTTATTCCCCATTAGCTCGGATGATTATGAATCGTTTAGAGATGCATTGGGTAAGCTCCAGTTGAATGATGCTGCTTTGTTTTATGAACCAGAGAATTCCGAGGCCATGGGTTTTGGTTTCCGTTGCGGTTTTCTGGGTATGTTACATATGGAAATTGTGCAGGAACGCTTGGAACGTGAGTACGATCTTGATTTAATTACAACGGCCCCCACGGTTGTGTATGAAGTTCTCACAACGAAAGGGGAAACGATTTATGTCGATAATCCGTCTAAATTACCGCCAGTGAACGTGATTGAATCTTTACGTGAGCCGATTGCCAAGGTTAATATGCTCACGCCTCAAGAACACGTTGGCACCATTATGAAACTGTGCTTGGAGCGTCGAGGGGTACAAAAATCTATTCATTATGTTGGAAACCAAGTCTCATTGGTGTATGAAATCCCCATGAATGAAGTGGTTCTCGATTTTTTTGATCGCTTAAAGTCGGTGAGCCGAGGTTACGCTTCATTGGATTATAGCTTTGATCGCTTTCAAGAAGGAGACTTAGTCAAACTTGATGTCCTGATTAATACAGAGTTAGTGGATGCGTTAGCGGTGATTGTTCATCGCAGTCAATCACAGTATCGTGGGCGACAACTCGTCGAAAAGATGCGAGAAATTATTCCACGGCAAATGTTTGATGTTGCGATTCAGGCAGCGATTGGCGCGCATGTTATCGCACGCGAAACTGTCAAGGCCTTACGTAAAAATGTCACGGCTAAGTGTTATGGGGGCGATATTACGCGTAAGCGAAAATTATTAGAAAAACAAAAAGAAGGGAAAAAACGCATGAAGCAAGTGGGGCGTGTTGAAATTCCACAAGAAGCGTTTTTAGCCATTTTGAGAGTGGATGATAAGTGAGGATTTATGTTATTTAGTCAGGTTTTACTGGTATTGAGTGTCTTTTTTCTCGGTGTTTGTATGGTTGATTTTTTATGTATCGCGCGCAATCGTACTGAAAAAGCGCCCATTATTATTGCTGCGGAGTATGGATTTCTTGTTTCAAGCATCGCCTATTGTTTCCTTGAAGAAAATTTTGAATATGTCTTAACGGTTGCTACAGTCTTCTCAGGCGTTGTTTATTTGGTGGATAAGCTGTTATTGATACGCTTGCGTCGATATCGTTATAGCCGCATAAAAGAAAAACGCCCTGTTTTGCAGCCTCAAGAAGAAGAATATCTGTCATCGGGTGTCCCCGTGATGGTGGACTATGCCCGTTCGTTTTTTTGGGTATTATTCCTGGTGTTGGTCTTGCGTTCTTTTTTGTTTGAGCCGTTTAGAATTCCCACCGGCTCGCTTATTCCAACCCTTTTGCCTGGCGATTTTATTTTAGTGAATAAGTTTGATTATGGGTTGCGTTTGCCTGTTCTGAATCAAAAAATATGGCAAGGTCATGAGCCACAACGTGGCGATATTGTCGTGTTCCGTTATCCGGTGAATCCCAAGGTTGATTTTATTAAACGAGTTGTTGGCATCCCGGGAGATACCATTAGCTACGTCGATAAAGTGTTTTATATCAATGGTCAAAAAGCAGAACAAGTCTATATTCGCACGGAACCCTATTTACACGAAGACGGGAGTACTATCCAAGCCGATCGTTTAGAAGAAAATTTGTTAGGCAAAAAACATCCTATCTATCAGTTTCCTGCTCGGCCGGCGGAAAATTTTACAAACTTGGTGGTGCCAGACAATATGTATTTTATGATAGGCGATAATCGAGATGACAGTGCGGATAGTCGTTACTGGGGATTTGTGCCTGAAAGTGATATCGTCGGCAAACCGATTTATGTTCTATTTAATTGGAATTCTGATGTTCATCGTTTTCGTTGGGAACGTACTGGCCTTGCGGTCCAAGTGTTGCCCGAACAGGAGAAAGCGTCCGCATGAAAGAGTCTTTGATCAGATCGAATCGACATTAGGTTACGCATTTTCGGATCGTTCGTTATTAAGACTTGCGTTAACCCATTCCAGTGTGTCAAAAATAAATAATGAACGTTTAGAATTTTTGGGGGATGCCTTGGTCGATCTGATTATTGGGGAGTACCTATTTAAGACGTTTCCTGATGCACAAGAAGGATTGTTGAGTCGTATGCGCGCGACCTTGGTCAAGGGCGACAGTCTTTCGGACTTAGCGCATGATTTAGGCGTGTCTAGGATGATCCGTGTCGGTGCAGGGGAGGCGATGGTTGCAGGACAATATCGATCATCCATTCTAGCGGGGGCGGTAGAGGCCTTGGTGGGAGCGATTTATTTGGATAGTGATTATTCCACGCTAACCCCTTGCTTGCTACGTTGGTATCACCACAAACTACAACATATTTCCTTAGATCAGTCCCATGTTGATGCTAAAACACATTTGCAAGAATGGTTGCAGGCTCGTCGATTGGCATTGCCTGTCTATACGGTATTGAGTCAAGCAGGTCAGCCACATTGCCAAACATTTGAGGTTCAGTGTCACGTTGACGCTCTTGCACTCATCACACAAGCGCAAGGGAGTAATCGAAAGCAAGCAGAACAGTCAGCGGCTAGATTGATGCTGGAGAAAGTTGGTAATGTCTAATATACGCTGTGGTTATATTGGTGTTATTGGTCGACCTAATGTTGGGAAATCAACGTTATTGAATGCGTTATTGGATAAAAAAATAGCCATTACCTCGAAAAAACCTCAAACCACTCGACATGCGATTTTGGGGATTAAAACCTATAAAAATGTCCAAGCGATTTATGTTGATACCCCAGGATATCGCGACGTCGCACCAGGGACGTTGCATCAATATTTAAACCGAACGGCTGCGCACACTGCCTTTGATGTAGATGTGTTAGTGTGGGTGGTTGATGCCACGCGTTTCACGCCAGATGATGATGCCGTATTAGCGTTGATCAAGCGCGTGAAGCGGCCGACTATTTTGCTTTTGAATAAAATTGATTTGATTAAAGCGAAATATGATTTACTGCCCTTGATGCAAAAATTCCACCAAAAACATGATTTTCTCGAAATTGTCCCCGTTTCGGCCATTAATCGAGATAGCCTTCAGGCGTTTGAACACCGTTTAGAACACTATTTGCCAGCGCAATCGTTTGTATATTCAGAAACACAGGTGACGGATCGTCCGAATGAATTTTTTTATACCGAAATGATTCGTGAAAAAATTATGCGATTTTTAGGTGATGAAGTTCCCTATAGCGTTGCGATTACACTGGAACATGTAGAAGACAATCATGATTTGCTCAAAATTTATGCGGTATTATGGGTTGAGCGTGATGGCCAAAAAGCGATTTTGATTGGTCACAGGGGGGAAACATTAAAACGGATTGGTTCTGAAGCGCGTATCGGTTTGGAGCATTTCGCGCGGAAAAAAGTATTTTTAAAGCTGTGGGTCAAGGTGAAAAATGCATGGAGTGATGATGAGGCGATCATTCAATCGTTAGGTTATGGACAATAGACAGCTTATTGATGATGGGTTTATCTTGCACCGTTATCCTTATCGTGACACTAGTCTAATTCTGGATTGTTTTCTTCAGAACCACGGTCGAATTCATTGTGTCGCTAAAGGGGTTCGAACAGAGCGTTCCTCCCGCAAAGGCTTGCTACAAGCATTTAGCCCTTTGCATCTGATGATGACGGGTAAAAGTGCATTAAAAACGTTAACCAACGTAGAGTCTTCTGGTTTACCAACGCAATTGATCGGTATGCCGCTCATGTGCGCTTGGTATATCAATGAGCTGCTGGTTCGCTTATGCCCAAAAGAAGAACCGCATCAACATTTATATTTTAGCTATCGTGCCGCTCTTTTAGCGTTGGAAATGGCTCCACCAGATACGCGTCAACATGATTGTTCGAAGGCGCTACGTTTATTTGAAAAACATTTATTAAGTGCTTTGGGGTATGCGCTGCCTTTAAAAGAAGAGGCAAGATCTCATCGAGCCATTTTATATGATCATTGGTATCAATTTATTCCTGAGCATGGTTTGGTGCTAACAACACGAGAAGATCGTATCGATAGTTTTCTTGGTGAAGATATTCAAGCCATTCAACATGATCAATACAATAACACTCGCGTTCTTGCCGCGGCCAAACGGTTAATGCGCTTAGCGCTTACTCCTTTGTTGGGAGGCAGGCCATTGAAAACTCGTGAGTTGTGGCATGAAAAAAATAATTGGATTAACATGCAAAATAAAAATATAGAGCTATAATCAAAATTGAAGGCCTTGCTCATTTTGGCCGGAATTGTTGTAAACAAGGATAGATATTTTTGCAAGGAGGCTCTATCATGAAATGTAAGATTGGTATTATTGCATTATTAGTCAGCGCAGGTAGTTTTGTGGCTGCTGAAAGTTATGCGGATGGTCAAGGTTTTTATATCGGCGCGTCAGCGGGATATTCAGGGTTGAATACCCCAACCGGGGATGTATTTTATGCCACGCCCACTAAGTCGTCTGACCTAAAAGCTCCTAATGTCATGGTGATGGAAACTGGTGAGTCTAATGATGTTGGTGGTTTTGGAGGGAATCTCTTTGCGGGTTATAATATTAACTCTATCATGGCGGTTGAGCTAGGTTACACGACCTATGGAACATCGAAGTATTCAACCGATCAAGAGCAGTACGTCGGAGTCAGTAAACAAGGTTGGGCGTATGAAAGTACCAATTCTGCTTCCATCAAATATTCAACCTACAGTTTAGACTTATTCTTAAAAGCCACGACTCCTAGCTTTGGACCATTTAGTGCGTTTGCAAAGGCGGGGGTGTCTTATGTGAATCAGTCGGTTGATTATCAAAATCCTGCGGGAGCGCCGATTATTAATGTGAATAATGATACGCTTGCGACACCGGATGCAGGCACTAATACGTACACAGCGTATAGACCAGCGGGCGGCTTGGGTATTAATTATAAAATTAATGAGCACTTCACGAGCTCTTTCTTCGCTCAAGGTTTTCTTGGACGTGGGGATATGGAGACGGATAAAGATGCGATTGCGTCTGGGTATTTAATTGGCGCATCACTCACGTATAATTTTATTTAATGAGGCTGTCGCGATTTGAGGTGCCCGTTGACGTTAGCGGGTGCGTCAAATCGTTTTTTTTTAGGAACCAGCGACAGTCATGTGATCAATCAATACGGCGCCAGTGCGGATATTGTATCGATGATCTTGTTCTATGCCGAGTCCCATCACATGTTTGTACATTTCTTTTAAATTACCAGCGATGGTCACTTCTTCGACAGGGAATTGTATTTGTCCTCGTTCGACATAAAAACCCACCATACCTTTAGAGTAGTCTCCATTCACGAGGTTCACACCTGATCCGAGTGTTTCGGTGACGATTAATCCTTTATCCATTCCTGAAATTAAGTCGGCTAATGGTTGAGCATGTGGGCTGTTAACTAACAGGTTAAATACGCCGCCAGCATTTCCGGTGCTGGGTACTCCGAGTTGTCGACCACTGTAAGTGCCCGTAAAATATGTTTTCAACACGCCATTGTCGATGAACGTTTTTTCTCGGGTATAAACGCCGTCATCATCGAATGGCGCACTGCCGACGCCTTTGTATAGAAATGGCCGTTCCATCAGGGAAATATGCTCAGGTAAAATACGTTGTTCTAGGGCATCCATTAAAAATGATGAGCGTCGATAAATGTTTCCACCCATTGCAGCGCCAATCAAATATTTCCAAAAACCAGCGGCCGCTTGTTCTGTAAATAAAATAGGTAAAGTTTGTGTTGGGATTTGACGTGCACCGAGTCGGGCAATCGTTTTCCGATGAGCTTCTTCAGCGATTTTTTCGATTGACCACAAATCACTAGGGTCCATGGAACACGTATATTCTGATTCACGCTGCATTTCTCCTTGATGTTCAGCAATTAAGGCGCAGTGCATGCTGTGGCTGGTGCTCGCATAACCTTGCATGAAACCATCGCTATTGGCGATTAGCTCGTACGTTTCATGTGAATTTAATCCGGTGCCATCCGATTTGATGCATTTTTGGTTGAGGGATAATGCATACGCTTCACAGGCACGCATTTTTTCAATCACATCGACTAATTGAAGATTTTTCCATGGAAAATATAACGCTACGCTGGGAGGATTAGAGGCTAACGTTTCTCTTGCAGGAAGTCCCGAATAAGGATCTTCAGCGGCGTAGTGAGCAAAATCATAGGCCGCATCAACGACGCGCTCAATCGATGACGGAGAAAAATCATTCGTTGTTGCCGACCCGCGTTTTTTGCCTAAGTAAATCGTGACCGACAATTCTTTTCCGCGATCGTATTCTAGGCTGTCCACGTGTTGGTTTAAAATGTTGACACTCATGCCATGACCCAGATGGCCGTCGACTTCAACGGCATCAGCTCCTTTTTGTTTCGCTCGTTGAATCGTTTGCTCCGCTATTTTTTTTAAAGAATCTGCGTTCATGGGTGATCACCGTTGTTATGTTGTTTTATGTGAATATTTTTTCTTGTATAAATGGCCATCAGTAAACCTAGTATGGAGACACTGAGTAACGTTCCAAACATAGCATAAAAACCAAAACGGTGTACGACAAAAGCACTAATAAAAGCGCCTGTTCCGATCGAAATATTATAAAATCCAGTCCAAATGCCCCAGTAAAACGTGGCATTTTTTTTGGGCATATGTTGATGGTACAAGGAATACATCGCAGGGGCTTGAAATGCGCCGGCTACCCCTAAGCAAATTTGAACGCCGTATAATTGCATGGGTGAAGAGACAAAAAAATAACCGGCATAAGCCAGGCAACGAACCGCTTGCGTTGCGACCATAAACCACGCATCTTGAGAAAATTTGCTTTCAATCTTTCCGGCAAAAAACGTGAAAAAGCCAATCGCCATGGAAAAAATAGCCACCGCTTTTCCTGCCGTACGAACATCGCCACCAATATGGATGACAAAGTCCCCCCATAAGGGGATCATAAATCCCGCCGAAAGAATCACTAAAAAATTAACGATATTTAAAAAATAAACAAACTTGATGGGGGAGGATTTTTCCAGCATACTGCTCTCCAAGAATGGCGTAGGCGGTATTATATGCGAGATCTTGAAGAGATTTATACTCTTATCATGGAAATCGGGAAATTGCGTTTAGTTTTTAGGCAGACACGTGTCTTACCCGATAGGCAAGAAAGTAGTGCGGAGCATTCTTGGTCGGTCGCGATGATCGCGATGATGCTGATGGATGATCTGCGTCGAGAATTTGGTTTGATTGATGAGCTCAAAACAATTCAGCTTGGGCTCATTCATGATGTTGTTGAAATTTATGCCGGTGATGCGTTTGCATTTGATGCCGAGGCTAGGCAAGAGAAAGCAATCTTAGAAAAAGAAGCGATGGCAAAAATTGTCGCGATTTATCCTCCATTTGGTCGGAAATTAGACGAGTTATGGAGCGAGTTTGAAGCAAGAGAAACACTAGAGGCGAAAATTGCGAAAGGCTGTGATGTCATGTGTGCCGTGTTTCAACGTATTCGCTCCAGGGCTTCTTATGCGTCGCGAGGGGTCGATAGGCAACGTTTGGACGCGCTCATGCTTCCAGCGCTTTCCTTCAGTCAGACATTTCTACACATGTATGCGCGTTTAAAAGAAGATCTGGTGTCTTTTTCCCTGATTTGAAAACACATCATATCCCCTGTTTTTTTAACCAACGCCAACCTTCTTGTATCAGACGCTGCAACAACGGGATTGGGCATAAATGTTGTTTTAGCCAGGTATTGAGAATCGGCTGTATGACGGCCCACATGTTCACATTTGCATCGAGATGACGACATAAACTCTCGATGTTAAGGAGTGTTTTTTGCAACAAGAGCAGTTGTGGTTGTAGTTGAATGTCATAATTTTTTGCGGTTTGTAGTAGACCGAGGAGGAGTTGTGCGAGTGAAATATCTTTTAATGCCTTGTTGAGAATCGGTTCACAAACACGTTGTAATGCATGCGCAAAAGCAATCTCGGGGATGTGTCTTGGAATCCAGTCCGCTTCTTTGTGTAGACGTGCAACCTGACGAAAATCTTTGTCGATGAGTGCGGTAATATTTTGCGCGATATATCGGCGATCTTTGAATGTTAGTGTCCCAATGATTCCAAAGTCAACGAGTTCAATCACTGGCTTGTCGGGTTGTGTCGCATCAATAAAAATGTTGCCTGGGTGCAAGTCTGCATGGAAATAATTATCGTAAAAAATCTGCTCGAAAAAAATCTCGATGCATTCATGAGCGAGTTCTGCGAGAGATATGCCCGCTTGTTGTAAGGCAGAAATGTTAAGAATAGGGATGCCATAAACTCGTTCAAGGACCAACATTCTTTCTGTTGAATAGTCCCAATATAACTTTGGAATGAATAGTTTTTTTGATTGGCGTATTTGTGCATGTTCTTTTATTTTTTCAGCGTGTGCGGCTTCATTGAGCAAATTAATTTCTTGTGCCAGTGTTGATTCAATTTCTTCGACCATTTTTTTGCCCCATGGTTTGAAGCGATTCGCTGCCCAATACAATATCTTGATGTCCCGATGGAGTTGTTTTTTGATGTTGGGTCGAAGGATTTTGATCACAACCGACGTGCCATATGCAGCGTGGCCGCATGTACTTGCGCAATCGACGCTGATGCCAGTGGTTGTTCATCAATAGATTGAAATATTTGGCTGTGATGTTTTGTGCATTCTTCTTGAATAATTTTTTGAATACAGTTTTTGGGCGCAGGAGGAACTTGGTCTTGTAGGCTCGTGAGCGCAATAATAATATCCTCTGGAAGTAAGTCACGTCGCGTTGATAAAATCTGCCCGAATTTAATAAATAATGGCCCCGCCTTTTGTAAGGCAAGTGCTAGTCGCTTTCCTCTTGGAATAAAACGATTATAAAAAATATAATACGGGTTTATCCATAATAGGTACCGATAACGGTGTTTTAGCCGAAACTCTTCTAAACTATAACGTAAGCAGAGGTAGACAAGACGACAAAGATTAATCATTATATTTTTTTACTATGTTTATTCTGGCCTGTAAGCGATCCAGCCGCAGGCAAAGTTCTTCTAAGTCTTCTCGAAAGGCCTGTGTTTCTTCTGATGAAGGAAGCAAGCGCGATTCTTCTTGACAGTATTCGGTGATATCAGCGACGAGTTTTTCTTTGTTTCGTTTTAAACTGTCAGCGGGTAGTTTTAAGAGTTGTCTCATCTTATGGGCACTCACATCGCCGATTATACGAGAGAGATGTTCTTCCCAATCAATAGAGTGTTGTTTAATCAGTTCATGAAAGCGTTGAGCCGTGTCTACATCGCCTTTAATATAAAATTGTGTATTGACGAGAGAAGGCTGACGACTGAATTTTAAGCGTATTAATTGAAATAAGCTGGCGTAAATATCGGTGTCGGTATGTTCTGGCGTTTCTGTGGATAATCTAACCGTGTCATTTTCGAAAGAAAAATAAATCGATACGTTTGGTCGTTTTAGGTGTAAGCCGAGTGTTCTGCCCGTCAGTCGGGTGAATGACGCTTGATTTTCGGGGTCTAGGGAGAGGTATGCGTTAAACGCTTTTTCTAATGCTTTAATCGGTTGTTGTATTCGCATGATTACAATTTATATCCATAATGAACGGCGACAATCCCGCCAGCGAGGTTATGATATCCGCATCGAGAAAAACCGCTGGCTTCTATCATGTTTAATAAGGTGTCTTGGTCAGGGTGCATGCGAATAGATTCAACTAAATATTGATAACTCTGTTTATCCTTTGCCACCCACGCGCCGATCTTTGGGATGATTTTGAAGGAGTATTGGTCATAGATTTTTTTTAACGCGATGGTTGTTGGCGTTGAGAATTCTAAAATAATCATTTTTTTGCCGGTTTTTAAGACACGATATATTTCTGCTAGCACGGCCATTTTATTGGTGACATTGCGTAATCCAAAGCTCATCACGACTCCATCAAAAGCGTGATCAATAAAGGGTAGAGTCTCTGCATTAGCTTGTGCAAACGTGATATTTTCTATGTAGTTGCTATTGGTTAATCGTGCACGCCCGGATTCTATCATGCGGCGATTAATGTCACATAAAGTCACATGCCCTGTCTTTCCAACTTTTTTGAATAACAGTTTTGTCATGTCTCCTGTGCCACCCGCTAAATCAAGGGCATGATCACCGGCTTGGAGTTGTGTTTGCGATACGGCAAAATATTTCCACAAACGGTGTAAGCCTAAAGACATGATATCGTTCATGATGTCATATTGTGGAGCGACAGAATGAAAAACTTCGGCAACGCGGCTTACTTTTTCACTGGTGGGAATAGGCTGAAATCCGAAATCAGTCGTATCGCGATTATTTGGTGACATGGTATTGAATTGCTTTCATGAAACAAGCTTTTTAGTCTAGCGTAAAGACCTATAAAAATATACCTTCAAAATAAATTAAGATAAAAATGATTAATCGAATCTACCTCAAAGAAGGGGGTTCTTCATCTGCTACGTCTCCAACGTTTGTTGAATTTCCAAAGAAGCCTTTTTTACTCGGCATTGATGTTTCATCATCTTCGTTTTTACGTTTTTTATTACTAATGTTTGTCTGATCTAACATTGTCTGCAGCTTATTAGCGCGCTCTTGATTTGTAGAAGCGAATACATTCAATGGCGTGGAGCCATCTTTGTTTTTTATTTGAAGCAGAAGATGAATCTTTCCTGTAGTAGAAATGTTTTCGCGACATAATAGCTCGCTAATCAGATCATTAAACTCTGTTGGGGCTGTCGATGCCAGCATATGCAGGGGTGTCCTGCCATCCTCGGCCTGTAGTTGAAGCAGAGGGTTGACGAGTGTCTTAAAAATTTTGATTTGGCGAGATAATAGCTCGATAATCAGTTGATTAAACTCTCTCGGCTCTTTCGATGCCAGTATATGCAGGGGTGTTATGCCATCGTTACCCTGTATTTGAGTCAGAGATATCAGCTTTAAAAAATCAGTCCGATCGAGACGCGGAGAGGCTATGGAGAGATAATACTCTTCTAGCGTGTCATGATCAGTGTTTTTTACAGGGGTTCCGTTCAGTATCAGTCCAGCAAACCATTTTGGGCATTTTGATGCGAGTATGTGTAAGGGTGTCCAGCCATCGTGGTTTTTTATTTGAAGCATAGGTTTAGCGCGCTGTTCAAAGTCGATGCTGTCGGCGAATACTAAGTCCTTTGCTAAAGCAAGAAAAATTTCTGGCCGACAGGAAGCAAGGCGATGCAGCGGCGTCCAGCCAATCCCGTCTTGTATCTGAAATAAAGGCTTAGTGGATTTTTCAAAATCAATGCTTTTATGAGACAGTAAGTAGATTATTAGTTCACTCAATTGTGCGACTGGACGCATGAGATTTAACGGTGTATCGCCCCCGTCGTTCTCTATTTGAAATAAGGGTTTGATGGATTGTTCAACATTGAGGTTTTCATCGGACAGCCACCGGATGGTGAGAGAAGTAAAATCGGATGGTAGTTCAGCGGCAAGCATATGTAAGAGGGTATCGCCGTTGTTGTCCTCTATTTGAAATAAAGGTTTGATCGATTGTTCAAAATTGATGTTCTCATCGGATGAGAGCTTTGTTATTAGGTCAAAAAAATCGTTTGCATTCATTCGAAGCAAGCAGATGCAATGGTCTAG
>JAJOJD010000002.1 GCA_021208965.1 Gammaproteobacteria bacterium | reverse complement strand
AAAAAAGAGACGGTTTCTCAAGACTACTCAACGGTGCTTGTCACCTTGTTACAAACCGAGACAACCATCTCAACCACATTAATTGATCATATCATTGTGGCTTCATCTAACATACAAGTTACTAGGAAACAAAGCCGTCCTTGGCCACCACATAATGTCTCTTTGCATAAAAACACAGTGCTTATTAATGCACTGCATAATATTGCAGTTTATTTCATTTTATTGTATAGTGAGGATATAACGGTTGTTAAGGATAAAAAATGATAGATGACTATTTTCCACAAGGTCTTGCTTTCGGAAAAGCTTTTCTAGGCAGAGAGACTGAGAAATTATGGCTTTCGCAAAACATAAAACAACGCCATCATACAGTGTTGGTAGCGCCGCGACGATTCGGGAAAACCAGCTTGGTACTAAATGTTTTGAGTGAGCAAAAAATACCTTTTTGTGAACTAAATTTTCATCTCATTGTTTCCGCAAAGTCTGTAGAGAAAAAAATTATTGATGGTGTTTTAAATATTATGAACCAGTTTGTATCGACGCCAGAATATAAACTGAAGGTGATTCGATCATTTTTCACGCGTGCAAAGAAAAAGTGGACAATAGGGTTTAGAGATATTATTGGGCTCGAGCTTATTCCCGATGAGAATTCAAATTCTGCTGATAATATTTACACAGCACTCATGTTGCTTGATGAGTTATTGGGAAAGAAAAAAGCAAGGCTGTTTTTTTTATTGATGAAATTCAAGAATTATCAAAAATCGAAGAAAGTTTTCAAATAGAAGGAGCCTTAAGAGATTTTGCTCAGCGCTCCAAAAACATCATGTTTATATTTTCTGGTAGCAATCGACGTTTATTAATTGATATGTTTAATAATCGTGAAAAACCACTTTATGAATTATGCGATCAAATGACGCTAGGTAAAATTTCTGAAGAAGCGTATATACCTTATTTTGATCAAGTGGCCATAGAAACATGGGGAAAGAAACTCTCCACTGAAGCGATTAACAAAATTTTTCAATTAACTGAAAAGCATCCACGACGTGTATATAATTTATGCTTTTATCTTTGGCGATTGAATGAGAACAAAAAACTTCCACCTAAAGAAAATGAAGTGCAGGAGGCTTGGGATTGTTTCGTCGCGAAGCGTCTTAAGAATACTCGAGACGCGTTATCGTCTCTCAGTAAAGGACAACTTAAACTACTGGCTTTTATTGCTTTGGGTCACCATGAAGAACTTAGTGGCCAACAGGCACAAAGGCAATTAATCTTAGCGAGTTCATCCCTCACGCGTTTTCTTAAAATTTTAGAAGATGAAGATTATATTGAGATGGCAAATAACCGCGCCAATATTATTGATCCATTGGTCAAAGAAGTGTTAAGTAAATATGAGAGAAGCGTTTTGGCACAATGATGCAATTCATTAGGTATGAGATTTATAATGATGTAAACGTTGTACGCCGCATGCCAGGATCACTGCCATTGAATTAAGGAATTCATGCCAAGCGAGTTTATTTGGATAGTGGAGTCTGTAAGAAGTTTTGTGTAAGAGCCATAGCGTCTATCTCTCTCAGTCTTTGGACTGATCGAATTCAATGATAAACCGATTCATGGCATCTTTCCAGTTATGAATCGGCATCGTCTATTTTTTTGAAATATTATTAATGAGGTCCGGCCGGAATCCTGGTAAAAAAGGCTCAAATCTTTTGATTGTTCAGTAAATGTTCTATCTTAAGAGTCTAAAAAAACGGTCGTTTTATCAAACCATCCGTATTTTGCTTTTTTCCTTCCAAAATGCCGTATAATTGGTTTATAATACCGGTTGCCAAAATCAAAGTTCTGAGCGTATTTTTTTAATAAGTAACGCGAACTTTTGAGATGCTGTCTAATTTTTGACAGACACTTGGCTAAGGAAAAATATGAAAATCGGTTATGCCCGCGTCAGCACTCGGGAACAAAATTTAACAATGCAAGTCATTGCATTGGAAAAAGCAGGTTGTGAAAAAATTTATGAAGAAGTAGTGAGTGGCGCTAAAGCGGATCGTCCTATTTTAGAAAATTTAATTCAGCAACTGCGTCCTGATGATGTGCTTGTGATCTGGAAGTTGGATCGTTTGGGGCGATCATTAAAAAATCTGGTGGAACTCGTACAGCGGTTAATGGAAAGTAATATTGGTTTATGTAGCTTGAATGATCCTGTCGATACAACGAGTCCTCAAGGCCGATTAATTTTTAATATCTTCGCATCACTTGCAGAATTTGAACGTGATGTTATTCGTGAGCGTACGCAAGCAGGATTGAGTGCTGCGCGATCCCGCGGACGTTTAGGCGGTAGACCGCGCGGAATATCAAAATCAGCGGATGCAACGGCGTGTGCTGCTGAAACACTTTATAAAGAGAAAAAATTATCCGTGATGGATATTTGTAAAAAGCTTAACATATCGAAAAGCACTTTATATAAATATTTGCGGCATCGAAATGTTAATATTAGTCCTTACGGTCAGACTGCGTAGTATTTCACTATTTTTTAATGAATAAATTTTCGGAAATAATGTGCCAGCAATACATGAAACTGCTTATCCAAGATTTAAACCTTATTTAAGTGCTCAAGAGCAAGAAGAAATATTTAAATTATCACCTGAAGAATTATCACTACTCAACAGCAAGACAAAAACAAATAATCAACAATCACGGTTTGGATTTGCATTATTATTAAAATGCTATCAATATCTTGGCAGGCCAATACAAATTGAGACTGTTGATAATCCTATTAAACGTTATGTTGCTAAGCAGATTAATATCGATAAAGATATTGATGTTATTCATTATCCTGCAGCGACGTTTAAAAGACACAAAGACATTATTCGTGAATATCTCAGCATCAACATGGATTCGCACGCACGACGTAAAGTTATGAAAAAAGCTGCAATTGATGCGGCTACCACCAAAGAAGACCTTGTCGATATCATTAATTGTATTCTTGAAGAATTAATTTTGAATCACTTCGAATTACCCGCTTTTCAAGGCATGGTACGACTCGCTCGCGCAGCCAGAACCCTTATACATTACGGACATTATCGACGTATTTCTCAACTGCTTTCAGCAGAACAAAAACAACGGATTGATACGATACTGTCGCCTTCAGAAGAAACAACAAAAATCTGGACTTGGCAAGCGATTAAGCGAGAGCCTAAAAGTCCTACCCCTAAAAATATGAAATTATTTATGGATTACGTCAGTCAATTGAAACAGTTGCGACAACAATTCCTTGTGAATCTTGATTTTATTCTGCCATCACGTTTAGAACATTTGCGTGATGAAGCTATGGTCACCGATCAAGCGGATATGCGAAAAGTAGGCGAACTAAAGCGCTACGCTTTGTTTGTTATTTTGATCTACATGAAGTCAGCTTCAGCCATGGATGATTTAGTGCAAACACTTCTTGTATGGATACGGAAAATTGAAAATAAAGCAAAAGAAAAGTTGCGAGATTATTTATTAGAGCATTCAGATGAATCAGATCAATTGATTTTAACGCTGTATCAAATTTTATTAACTGTTAAGACAGATGCTTCTGCACAAAATAAACTGGAAGAGATTGAAAAACAATTAGGCGGGAAAGCTGATGAAATTATTCAAGCTTGTCGTGAACATTTAGGATTAGTCGGTGATAAACACCTTAGCTGGATGTTGAAGCCTTATAGAGATAAACGCGGATTGCTGTTTAATTTATTAGAGAACTTAACCATTTATTCTTCTCATGAAGATAAAGCAATAGAAACAGCACTTAAATTTATTCAACATCATCGTTCTTCTCACAAAGAATGGATTGAAATTAAAGCAATGGATGCTGTCCCAGTAGATTTGAGTATATTGTCCGAAGCTTGGTTTAAATTAGTCACTGGAAAGAATAAAGGCGAAGCGATAACGCAAATCCATCGCCATTATTATGAACTGGCGGTCTTTTATGTGCTTGCTGGAGACCTCAATTGCAGCGATGCTTATGTTGAAAATGCCTTTATCTATGATGACCCCAATAAACAATTTATTACTTGGGAAGAATTTGATGACAGCATTGATGATTACTGTAAAGTCACCCAACTGCCAAAACAGTCCGATGCTTTTTTCACATATATGAAAGAAAAAATACGCGCTACTGCTAAAAAAGTCGATGAAAATTATCACGAAAATACTTTTTTAAGCATCCAAGACGGCCTGCCCATTTTGAAAAAAAGTCCCACAAAGCCGACGCATCCTGAAGAAGATAAAATTCGACAATTGGTCATGACAGAAATGCCCATCGTTTCCATTATTGATATTCTAGTGGACGTTGAACAATGGTTAAATTTAAGTTCAGGATTAAAACCGCTCTCAGGGAAGGAAAGTAAGATTGATGATTATCCTCCACGCTTTATTGCAACCACCTTCTGTTATGGTGCCAACTTAGGCCCAACACAAACGGAACGTTGTTTATTATCTTTTACGCGCAAACAAATTGCTTGGTTATTTCATCATCATGCCACAGAGCAAAGAATTATTAATGTGATAACACGAATTTTAAATTTCTATCACAAATTTGAATTACCAAAACGATGGGGGCCAGGTGATAGCGCCTCGGTGGATGGTACGTTTATGGATATGTACAGTCAAAATTTATTAGCCGTATGGTGCGCCCAAAAACTTGGACAGGAATTGAGTTAGACTCCTTTCACACTTCAATGCACTTGAGGAGTGATAAATGGGAAAGAAACAAGCCAGTTATAGCAATGAATTTAAATTCAAAATTATCA
>JAJOJD010000046.1 GCA_021208965.1 Gammaproteobacteria bacterium | reverse complement strand
CAAATATATGCCCAGGAATGTGGGCGTTTATTTGTTCAAACTTGTGAATGGTAAAACATTAAATGCTTATAAGTAACTATGGCTTAACAACACATCAATAGCTACCAATGCCTCTTTGATTTGCTGCGTGATAGCGTGTGCATTGAAGTTTAAATCAACTAATACTCGTACTGCATTCAGCTAACGATTGATCATTAGCAAACGGATCTTCATCATTTTTTCCGCCTTTAAATTTGATGCTCATCGTATTCGTATTAGTGTTATTATCGTGATGATAGACACTTTGCACAATCTCAACAGATTTATTATTTTTTAAATAGGAGGCCACCTTATTAGACATCACCTGGCCTTTGGTCAACGATGCTTTAATATTTGTCCAGGTTAACAGATAGGTGTTCTTTGCATTAACCACGACATAATTTGTCACAGTGCAATCGTGCGAACAGACTATCCAATTAGCTCCACAACAGGTTTTGTACTGATTTTCCGTGCCAGTTGCACAACCTGGCGCAGGGCAAGCATAGGGAAAATAATCATCTGGCTTATTATTTTCAACACTACTGGGAGAGGGATAAGGTTGACAAGTCGTCGCACCTGATACTGGGCACGCATAAAATTTGAAATATCCTTGTGCGCCATCACTATTCGTATAATTACAGGTAATTAAACCTGGAGAGTTATAATTTGGGCACCCAGTACCGACTTTAGCTTGAGAAATAACGCCAGAAGCATAGGGCAAAATATTAACCAATCCAATCGATGAAGGCGTAGTCGTCCCGTTGTCCAATTTACACTGGACAATTAACGAATAATCCGTATTGTTTTTGATGTTGATGGTTGCATTAACATAACCCAAAATACCACAACTTACGCCCGAACCCTGCTTGCACTGGCTGCAGCTATAATTCTCAAAATTATAGCAACTCGCTATCGTCAATCGATTGTACGACACACAAGCCAATACAAGAGCAAAAAGAAAAACTATACGACTAAACATCTTCCAAAAATCCCCGAGATTTGACTGCCTGGTCAATCGCTATCAATGACTCCAACAATGATTCCATCAAATGTAATGGCCAAGAATTGGGGCCATCACTTAACGCTTTATCGGGATTAGGATGCGTTTCCATGAACAGCCCTGAAATACCAGTCGCCACGGCTGCACGGGCAAGTACGGGAATCATAGAACGCATACCGCCTGTTGCCGATCCTTGACCACCGGGAAGCTGGACAGAGTGCGTTGCGTCAAAAATAACCGGACAACCCGTTTCACGCATAATAGCAAGGGAGCGCATATCCGACACCAGCTGGTTATACCCAAAACTTACGCCGCGTTCACACACCATAATGCGATCATTTCCAAACGCTCGTGCTTTTTCAACCACATTTTTCATGTCCCAAGGAGCCAAAAACTGACCCTTTTTAATATTAACCGGCTTACCTTGTTCAACGACATTTTTAATAAAATTCGTTTGACGACACAAAAAAGCCGGCGTCTGGAGGATATCAACAACCGCGGCCACCTCCTCTAATGGAGAATCTTCATGCACATCCGTGATAATCGGGACATTAAACGTTTTTTTGACTTTCTCCAAAATGGCCAAACTTTTATCTACGCCCAAACCACGAAAACTCAAATGGGAGGTACGATTCGCCTTGTCAAAAGAGGATTTATAAATAAAAGGGATGCCGACCCGTTCGGTCAGCTCTTTTAGTTCGCCCGCTGTTTCTAAGGCCATCTGTTCAGACTCAACAACGCAAGGACCCGCCATCAAAAACAAAGGATGCTCAATACCAATATTAAAACCACAAAGGCGCATAGTATCACTCTCAATACAAGGATATATGGCGTTTATTATATATCTATGACCTACTTTAATTCAAAATTATTTTTAAACGCCTTGATTTTTAACCGAGCTTCAATAAAATACATGTTTTCAGCCAAGGAAACTAATGAGCCAGTTAACATTTGTCTATGTTGTCATCTTCATGGCGTTTGTCTTTGACTTTGTCAATGGTTTTCACGATGCGGCAAATTCTATTGCCACCCTAGTTTCAACCAAAATTCTTAAGCCATTAACGGCTGTACTGTGGGCCGCTTTCTTTAATTTTATTGCCTTTTTGTTTTTTGACCTACATGTTGCCAACACCTTAGGTGTGGGCTTAGTTGATCCTTCCTTAGTAACACCACATATTATTTTTGCGGGTTTATGCGGCGCGATCTTGTTTAATGTGATCACCGCTTACTTGGGCATACCTTCAAGTTCTTCCCATGCCCTCATCGGGGGATTGCTCGGGGCCATGTTCACAAAGCACGGCTTACACAGCCTGATATTTAGCGGAGTCTTTAAAACGCTCATTGCTATTATTATTTCTCCTTTGTTAGGGGTCCTTTTGTGTATATTTCTGCTTTTTATTATCAACAAATTCCTACATCGCTACCATCACCATTTTAATAAAAAACTACAATTGATCTCTGCCGCTTTGCTCAGCTTGGCCCATGGGGGGAATGATGCCCAAAAAACCATGGGGATTATCGCCGTCCTTCTTTTTTCAGCAAACATATTGGGAGACCATTTCTACGTTCCGCTGTGGGTCGTCATCAGTTGCAACTTCGTCATGGCAATCGGTACTTTTTTTGGCGGTTGGCGGATTGTTAAAACGATTGGAGAAAAAATTACTCCTCTCGATGCCAAAGACGGCGCTGCTGTACAAACAAGTTCTGCCATTATTTTGTTTCTCACGACTCACTTAGGAATACCAACATCGACAACTCACACTGTCACAGGGTCTGTCACTGGCGCCGGAATCTATAAATCAGATCGGCCAGTTAACTGGAAAATCCTGAAAAATATCGGCAATGCTTGGTTTTTGACGATCCCGTGTTCTGCATTTGTTGCGGGATTGATTAGTTTTTTTGTATAAGTTATTCTTCTCATCGTCATTTATTTAGCCTATAATAAGCGACAAGAGGTGATTTACGATGAACTCAACAGGCGCGTTACGTATTTATTCTCCATTGCTGCCAGCTTCTGGTTTGGACAGCTATATTTCTTATGCCAACAGCATTCCCTTGCTTTCCCTAACAGAGGAACAAGACTACGCAAAAAAGCTATTTTTTGAGGGTGATTTGAGTGCAGCGAAAAATCTCATTTTACCTCACCTACGTTATGTGATTAAAATTGCTCGCAGTTATTCCGGCTACGGCTTAGGATTGTCTGATTTAATTCAGGAAGGAAATATTGGTTTAATGAAAGCTGTTAAACGCTTCAACCCTGATATTGGTGTTCGATTAGTATCATTCGCTGTCCATTGGATCAAAGCTGAAATTCATGAGTTTATTATCAAGAACTGGCGAATTGTTAAAATTGCAACAACAAAAGCCCAGCGCAAGCTGTTTTTCAATCTTCGAAAAATGAAAAGCCGCTTAGGCTGGCTGTCTAAGCAAGAGATTGAGGATGTGGCAAATGACCTTGGCGTTCAGCCGAGCGAAGTTATGCAAATGGAGTCACGATTAAATGCCATGGATGCTTCTTTCGATGCTCCCTCTGATGAAAGCGAGCCTAGTTTTGTGCCTGCGCAATATTTGGAAGATAAAAACACAAACCCAGAAATCGCGTTAGAACAAAATGACTTCTCCGAGCGACAGCAAGAATTATTGCATCAAGCACTCGAAAATTTAGACTCTCGTTCCCGTTTGGTGCTACAAGCTCGTTGGCTAACTGACACAAAAGCGACATTACACGAACTCGCAGCAGAATTAGGCGTATCAGCGGAGCGTATTCGTCAAATTGAGGCAGCTGCCTTCAAAAAAATAAAATCGGCAATACTCCCTCAAACGGCCTAAGAACCTGTTCAACGTAACCCACTGTACCTTAACAGCGCGTCAACATTCGGCTCACGACCTCGGAATGCTTTAAAAAGTTCCATCATTGGCTGAGAGCCGCCACGCGCTAAGATGGTATGCAAAAATTTTTCACCTATCTTTCTGCTCAATACACCATGCTCTTCAAATGCCAAAAAAACATCGCTGGACAATACCTCTGCCCATTTGTAACTATAGTACCCTGCGGAATATCCGCCAGAGAAAATATGACAAAAACTATGCTGAAAACGATTAAATTGAGGGGGGATAATCACAGAAACCTGCTGTCGAACAGCATCAAGAATAGACTGCAGCCCCGCTCCATCATTAGGAGCAACTTGACTGTATAATGTTATATCAAACAAAGCAAATTCGATTTGCCGCAGCATCTGCATTCCAGATTGGAAATTTTTTGCATTCAACATTGCCTGAAACAATGACTCCGGCAATGCCTCTTGACGCTCAACATGTGACGAAATCATAGGGATGCAGCTTTTTTGCCAACAGAAGTTTTCCATCAATTGACTGGGCAACTCTACCGCATCCCACTCAACGCCACTGATGCCTGAAACCTGCCCCTCATTAATCTGGGTAAGGAGATGATGCAAACCATGACCAAACTCATGAAATAAGGTAATCACATCATCATGCGTTAATAATGCTGACTGGCCTGCTTGGGGGGGTGAAAAATTAGCATTAAGATACGCTACCGGAATCACCATTTTCCCATCAACCACACGACGTGAACGACAGTCATCCATCCATGCGCCACCCCGCTTTCCCTCCCGCGCAAATAAATCCAAGTAAAACGTTCCCCTCAATGTTTCACCCGCATCATAAATTTCAAAAAAACGTACATCAGGATGCCATACTTCTACAAACAACACTCCATCAGGACCCGTTGCTTTTTCCACAACCCTCATTCCATAAATATGATCAATAATCGCAAACATACCCGATAGGACACGGTCGATAGGGAAATAAGATCGAAGCAGCTCTTCATTGACCGAATATTGATGCTGCTGCAATTTTTCTGATACATAAGCAATATCCCACGCCGATAGTGCCTCCATGCCCAGATGATCATTCGCAAAAGTATTGAGTTCCATCAACTCTTTCTCCGCGTATGCGCGTGACTGTTTCGCTAAGGTCAGCAGAAACTCCATAACGTCATTCACCGACCCTGCCATTTTGGTCGCTAGAGAATAATCGGCGTAATGCTTAAAGTTCAACATGTGTGCCAGCTCTTGCTTCAATTGCACAAGCTCCAACATAACGGCTGTATTATCAAACTGACCAGCGCTAGGCCCCTGATCAGAGGCACGCGTTGTATAAGCATGATACATTTGGTAGCGAAGATCTGCATTATCTGCATACTTCATAACCGCTATATAGCATGGAGCATCAAGGGTCAAGAGATAACACCCTTCACGCGCTTTGTCGACAGCTTTTTGACGAGAAAAAGCCAAGATATGCTCTGGCAAACCTGCTAAATCCCGAGGATTATCCGTCACATAACACCAATGGTGCGTTGCATCTAAGACGTTCTCTTCAAATTTTGCACCCAAAACACTTAAGCGTTGCTGAATATCCGCGTAACGTCGCTTTTTATCCCCCTTGAGAGCAACACCAGACAAATGAAAATCACGCAGTTGATCATGAATAATCTTTTTCTGAATCATACTCAACGAGGAAAAACTTGCCGATTGAGACAACTGAAGCACTTTTTGATACAGCTTATGATTTTGACCCAGCTGCGTTGAAAACTGAGTCAAAATCGGCAAACAGGCATGATAAGCATCACGCCATTCCGGTGTATTTTTAACTGCATTTAAATGTCCAATCGGAGACCAAACCTCTTGAATTAAGGCAGAGACTTCATCTAAAGGCTGCATTAAATTATCCCAAGAAGGCTCTAGTAAAGAAGTGATTAAGGCACTAATACGCTCATTGGCTTGACGCACTCCTTCTTGCACTGCAGTCAATGCATGATGAGGTTCAATCTGATGAAACAAAGGTAAACGAGAGTGCGATAACAGCGGATTTTTCATTCACGAACACTTTAAAATAACCAGTAGATCTCAGAGATTCTAAAGCAGAAAACTAGGCGTTTCAAATTTTTCTTTGTCAATCCTAAGATTAACGGTAAAATGGCTTTTTTATCATCATGAACCACCATGCATCATCCATACGTTAATATTGCTATCGAAGCAGGATTGTCCGCAAGCAGAGCTATTCTTCAACATTTTGATCATTTAGACCGGCTGAAAATGACCGAAAAATCTCAACATGATTTCGTCTCAGAAGCAGACCTCCACGCTGAAAAAATTATTATCAAAACCATCAAGACAGCCTACCCAGATCACGGAATCATAGCAGAAGAATCCACCCCTCAAGAATCAACCCATGATTGTCGATGGATTATAGATCCTATTGATGGCACATTTAACTTTGTTCATGGTATTCCACATTTTTGTATTTCGATTGCTGTTGAAATAAAAGGCAAAATAGAACATGGTGTTATTATAGACCCCTTGCGGCAAGAAATATTTAGTGCCACGCGAGGCCGAGGCGCCTATCTGAATAACAAGCGTATTCGCGTCTCACCTCAAGGTTTATTGAGCAACTCTGTCGTCGCAACAAACATCCCTCACGCCAGACGACAAACAGAAACATATCAAGAATATCTGCGCATCTTCAACGCATTTCTACCCGTCTGCGCACGCATACGACATATGGGATCCGCCGCATTAGACCTCGCCTATGTTGCAGCCGGCAGGCTCGATGGTTATTGGGCGCGCGGCTTGAATTACTGGGACATCGCCGCGGGTTCACTGTTAGTATTTGAAGCCGGTGGGCTATTAAGCGATTTTAACGGCGGTGAAAATTATTTAGCGCATGGGAACATTGTTGCAACGACCCCTAAAATCCTCAAAGGACTGTTACAAACATTTGCATCGGCGGCAAAATAAACGGAATTAAAAAATCATGGCTTAGGCATTTTAACAGCCACTATATTTTTTCTATCATCACTCCAAACACGAGATAATAAAGTGTATATGTGCCTATTTTTTTCTTCTGCAAGGTCAAAGGCGTTGCGAAGCGGGTTTCCAGCGCTTTCATTCGGATTTAAGCCCAAAGGATCAATATAACGAATTAAAACACTCACTATTGATGTCGCCGCTTGAGTATTTGAGGTACATGCGATACGCAAGGCCCTATTATATTGCCCATTATCAAAAGCTTTAAAAAAAGGTTTTGTCGCTTCTTGTTTAAAAGGTAACAGCTCTCTTTTTATTGTTGATATGAGCGATAATACCGCAGAGTCATTAGCCAAAAAATAAGAGGGCGTTGAAGCCGATGTTATTAATCTAATATCACCGTAAGATCGAATGACGGGATCTGTATCAAGCGCATACTCTTCTGCACATTTAAATTGATGCGAATTAATAAAATGCCCCCCTAGTCCAGTAACTATCCTTTCTAAATGAGGAATCGCTTCTGGTACCAAGTTGTTAATTTCATAATCTCTGATTGTTAGCTGTGATTTGTTAAATTTATTAATAAAGCAAAACATCCATCTATCGCTGGCGGCGATTTTGCCTAGGATATTATCCTTTTCATTGTCGTGACACTCTCCGTTTTTCTGATAAAGCTTATTTATAAAATAACTATTTGCGCTGAATCTTTCCTCCTTACCAAAAAAGATAGTTTCAGCGTCATCATAAACAGACACTAATAATGCACCACCTGTTATTAGAAAATACGGGATCGTGCTTCTCAAGATTTTTTTGAAAGTCATTTCGGATTCATCAATAAAATTTGGGTGCCTCAAAATAACAAGATCAAATGTGTTTGGACGCAATTGATGATCTTCCTCTAAGCATCTAAGGTTAGTAGCATCTGCTTGAATATAGGAAGCGTTAACATTAAATAGAGGATAATCGGCTAAATCCTCTGGCGGAGGCAGGATATCAATCCCCGTATAAATAAAATTATTGCTTCCCAAGTGCTTAATTAGCGCAGCGCATTCTATAGCCATGGATCCGCAACCAATAGACAAAACACGAGCGGGTGAGTGATGTAAAGTTTTGGGCAACAATAATTGTAGCCCTATAGAAAATTGAGTTTGCATCTTATTATCTCACCGCTCAAAATAGGTAGTTAAATAGATTAGAACTCAAATTGTATAAAAAAACAACAAATATAGGGCTTATTTTGGGTTCGACGGATTGACTACGATGGAGGGAGCGCATTCAGCGATTCTAGCACGATAAGGGTGCTTAGCCTCATTTAGCTTGGACTGAGCCTCGCAACTGAAAACAATAAAAAGTCTAAATCAACGTAACCTATTGATTTATATGGTGGGCCCAGTAGGACTCGAACCTACGACCAAGGGATTATGAGTCCCCTGCTCTAACCAACTGAGCTATAGGCCCTAATTTTTTGGAAAGTCTATTCTAATCCTCTTCTAAGAAACTTCGCAACTGTTCTGAGCGCGACGGATGACGTAATTTTCTCAACGCCTTAGCCTCAATTTGTCGAATACGCTCACGAGTCACATCAAATTGTTTACCGACTTCTTCTAATGTATGATCCGTATTCATATTAATCCCAAAGCGCATCCGTAACACTTTCGCCTCCCTAGGCGTTAAACCATTCAACACATTTCGTGTGGCCTCGGTTAATCCCTGATAAGTCGCACTATCAATGGGGGATTGCGCATTAACATCCTCAATAAAATCACCCAAGTGTGAGTCATCTTCACCGTCTCCAATGGGTGTTTCCATGGAGATAGGCTCTTTAGCAATTTTTAATACTTTTCTAATTTTGTCTTCTGGCATATCCATGCGCTTGGCTAATTCTTCTGGCGTAGGCTCAAACCCCGTTTCCTGTAATATTTGACGTGAAATGCGATTGAGTTTATTAATCGTTTCTATCATATGGACCGGTATACGGATAGTCCGAGCTTGATCTGCAATTGAACGTGTAATGGCTTGACGAATCCACCATGTTGCATACGTTGAAAATTTATATCCGCGGCGATACTCAAATTTATCGACAGCTTTCATCAGACCAATATTGCCTTCCTGAATTAAATCTAAAAACTGCAATCCACGATTCGTATATTTTTTTGCGATAGAAATAACTAAACGCAAATTAGCCTCAACCATTTCTTTTTTTGCTCGCCGCGATTTTGCTTCGCCAATCGACATACGACGATTCAATTCTTTAATTTCTGTTACCGTCAAACGAGTGCGCTCTTCAAGCGATAATAGTCGGTTCTGAGCTCTAACAACCTCTGCTTTGACCTTTAACAAAGCTTCAGCATAAGCCGCATTTTTACCGCCTTCTTTTTTAATGATCGTGTCTATCCACTCTAGATTCGTCTCATTTTTTGGCAATGACAATACAAAAACCTTTCGGGGCATCTTCGCTTGCTTAACACAAAACCTCATGATTTGGCGCTCTTGCTTGCGCACCTCTTCTAACATACTTCGCATCTGTGCAATCAACAAATTAATTTGACGAGGAGCCAAGCGCAACTTCAAGAATTCTTCTGCCATTTTTTCACAGGCTGCTTTTGTCGCCTTGTGCGACTTTCCACGTTTTAACTCTGTTTCGATCGCTTGATGGTATAATTTACGCAATTCATCAAAATGTTTTTTTGCAATTTCTGGATCAGGCCCAGTCTCTTCTTCCGTTGATACCGACACATCGTCATCATCCTCACTCAGATCATCAGACTCATCGGTCACGTCAGCCTCCTCTGCAACATCCGGCGTCGAAAGATTAGATAAGTCTTCCTCTTCCATATAGGCATAACCAACGATAATTTCACCCAATTTTACCTGTTCAGAAGCGACTAAATCATACTGAGATAAAAGCTGTTCAATCACTAAGGGTTGCGTCGACAAAGAAAGCGTGACTTGCTTAATACCTTCTTCAATTCTTTTTGCAATCAGAATTTCCCCTTGCCGGGTCAATAATTCCACTGTCCCCATTTCACGCATATACATACGGACCGGATCAGACGTACGATAGTTCAGATCTGATTCATCAATCGAAATAGTGCCAGAACCATCATCGTCATCATCGGTAATTTCATCAGATAACAGCAGCTGATCAGCATCGGGTGCCGTTTCGTGGACACGAATCCCCATATCTTCAATTCTGTGAATAAATTCTTCAATTTCTTCAGGTTCAACGACATGAGAGGGAAGATTATCGTGAACGTCTGCATAGGTAAGATAGCCTTGCTCCTTACCACGAGTTATTAATAGTTTAAGCTGAGAGGGACTACTTTCCACCACCACATCTTGTTCATTGTCTACTCTTATTACCATGATTCTATGTCTCTTAAAGCCCCGAAAAGGAAATGTTATGCATAAATTTGAGGGCTGTGATTATAGTACGAAGATTGAGAGTCCGCCAGCCCAATGACGGCATTTATTACCCGCAAGAACGCACAACAGAGTTTACCACTCTAGAAAACCATCCTCAAGAATGCTATCGTTCATTTTACAGTTGAGTGTTTTTGTGAGTATCTGTTAATGAGTGAACGTTTTTTACCCGAGTGCAATGACATCGCTTTATTCACCGCGGAAGACTTCAGGGAAATTAATCAATTAGCAGACCTCTTGTTTAATAACACATCCACAACGATTGAATTATATACCGAACATGAATTTCTTACTCAAGCATGGATTGCCAGCGCACTTCATAACAGCACTTTATCCCTAAAAAATTGCATAAAACCAAACATATCCGCACATAACACGGGCCTAGGTTGGATTTACCATGAACAAGGCAAGTTAACATACGCCAACACACCCCCCTTAACCCCACCCGTGAAACTATGCTTACCAACCCTCAAGACGGAACAACGCTTAAGACTACTCCACTGTTATTGTGCTGAAACAATAAACTCTCATCGGTTAACTATTCCCGATACAACGATTCAACAGGCGCTCATCTGGCAATCACGATACTGCGCCGAAGCAACTCTACTGTCCCAAACCATAACCTTGCTAACGCGCGCAGCCAATCGATGCTTACTCACCTTTGCTGATAAAGATTCCGTGATTCTTGTAGAGACACAACACCTCGCTGAAGTTTTAGCTGACTGGGAATATATCAACGCTCATGATTTGTTAAATTTTTCTGCGCAAACCCCAGAATCGTTACGTCACTTTTTATTTGAACAAATGATTGGGCAAGACTCTGCCACTGAAAAGTTTTTACGTCACTCTTCTCGTCATGAATTATTTATTTGTGCGGGGCCTCGTTATAGCGGAAAAAACACGTTTATTGAATCCTATGCCCGATTCACTCACGCAGAAAAAAATTTTTATATCTGCATTAATCTTAGTCATTTCCCAGAAGACGCTGATTGGGAGGAAATCTCCATCCGCCCCCCCCAAGGAAAATCAGGAAATACACTCAACAACTTCTTGGATATTTTAGAAACTTATCCTCAACTCATTATCGTTTTAACGCATGCTAGCCAAAATAATGTGCTATTGAATCGACTACAAAAAAATATTCATCGTGGATTCTTCCAGCGAAAAAACAAGGCAATCTCTACCGCTAAAATGACGTGGATACTGCTTGTCGATATCGCTGAACAAGACATCGCCGCTCATACGCCACAGGAACCCCTAGAAACACCTAATCATGAATGTGAATTATCAGATATTTTATACCGTCCGGCATTAAATATCATAGACGAAAGTCAGCAAAGCATCATCATTGACCCCTGCCTCAGCATTATTGAAGCAGTAACACGCTTGCTTCCTGAGACGATAACACAAAATTCTTGCATTTTACCGTTTATTCCACTGTCTAAAAAAAGTAAAAAACAAATTCTCAGTAATGAAATACAAACGAATTATTCACTGTTTACGCACATCACACGATGTTTCCCTTTATTATCAAGAAGAAGTCATTCAATTTCTGCTTCATCAAGTTGAGCAACACCAAAACGGATTCGACAGCTTACACAAAAATCTCTACCAACAAATAGAAAAAATATTTTTAAAAGCCCTAAGTCACGGCGTGATTCTGGACAGCCAAGTCCTCATGCTACAACTGAATGATACTGGGCACATGCTCCAAATCGTTCGAACATCTCCGCGAAATAGCACCTCGCCGATGAGGTTAAAAATATAAGACAGGAAGGGGATACCAGAAAATTAATTAAAAAATACGATCGGCGAAACATTGAATCGATCAATGAAGCCGCCTAGTGAAACAATTGCTCTGCCTCTGGCTTTGTGAATTCATATGTCTGATCACAATAATCACAGGTCATCGTTAGCCTTTTATTGGTTAAAAAGTAATTTAAAACTTCCTCTCTTCCCAACAAACACAGCGTATTTTTAGATTTCTCTTGACTACAGGTACACTTAAATAATACCGGCTGATGATCAAATAAACGCACATTTTCTTCACAAAATAAATTTTTGAGCAAACGTTGATTATTCCACTGCAAGAGCTCATCCGACTTGAGTGTGTTCGTCAATATTTCCACATGCTGCCAAAACGCCAATTCCTCAACATTATGGCTAGGCATTTTTTGTACAAGAAAGCCGACAAACTGTTTTTGATGATTCGTCATCACAAGCTTAGTAGGAATCTGCTCCGATTGTTGAAAATACTGCTCGAGGGCCTCTGCAATTGTTTTTTGGTTGATCTCAATAATACTTTGATAACGATGATTATCACTTAAATTTTCAACAGTCACGATCAAACGTCCAGAAAAAAAAAGTCTCTTGGAGCATTTGTTCTGTGGCCGTATGATCCCATTGAGCCAACCCACGAATTTCTAAATGGTGATTGCATTTAGCCACAAGCATCCTTAAAGGACCTTCACTTTGGAATTGAATAGTCAGCTGGCCGTCATACTTAAATGAAGAAGATAATAAAACCGTCGCTGTCAGCAATTCTCCCAAGATAGTATGAATAACCGGAGGATAGTTGTGCTGGAGAATAATAGCCTGAATACTTTCTTGCAAACGAACAAGACGACCACGAACATCATGGCCTTCAAAAATAAAGGATTGAAGACTGTCCGATGTCATGCTTGATCACAATCGCGAGCGACCAATCCGGTATAAAGCTGACGCGGACGAGCAAGCTTTCTATTATCGTCTGTCATCATTTCATTCCAATGCGAAATCCAACCAATTGTACGTGCAAGCGCAAAAATAACCGTAAACATATTACTGGGAATACCTAAAGCACTTAAAGTAATCCCCGAGTAAAAATCGACATTCGGATAGAGTTTTCGCTCAATAAAATAAGAATCATTCAACGCGATTTTTTCTAGCTCCATGGCAACAGCTAAAATAGGATCATGATGACGACCAACAGCATTCAAGACGTCATGACAGGCTTCCTGCATGACTTTAGCACGCGGGTCATAATTTTTGTATACTCTATGCCCAAAACCCATCAACCGAAAAGAATCATTTTTGTCTTTGGCGCGTGCGACATACTCAGGGATATTGCTGACATCACCAATTTGTTTCAACATATTTAAACAAGCTTCATTAGCCCCCCCATGTGCCGGACCCCAGAGTGCCGCAATTCCTGCGGAAATACACGCATAAGGATTGGCACCGGTTGAACCTGCTAATCGCACCGTCGATGTCGAGGCATTTTGTTCATGATCAGCATGTAAAATAAAAATTTTATCTAATGCACGTGCTAATACAGGGTCGGGTTTATAGTTTTCCGATGGCAAACCAAACATCATATACAAAAAGTTTTCACTAAAAGACAGCGAATTATCTGGATAAATAAAAGGTTGTCCCATAGAATACTTATAGGACATCGCCGCGATGGTTGGCATTTTTGCAATCAAGCGAATGGCGGTCATATAACGACTATTCGGATCATTAATAACAATAGAATCATTATAAAACGCAGAAAGCGCGCCAACGACACCGACCATGATAGCCATAGGGTGCGCGTCACGCCTAAATCCATTCAAAAAAGTGCGAACTTGTTCATGCAACATCGTATGATGCTTGACTTCTGATTCAAATTTATTAAATTCGGCCTGATTGGGCAGTTCGCCATTCAATAGTAAATAACAAACTTCAAGATAAGAGGTTTTACTAGCCAATTGATCAATAGGATATCCTCGATGCAACAACACACCATTATCACCGTCAATAAAAGTAATGTTCGAACGACATGCCGCTGTGGACATAAAACCCGGGTCATAGGTAAAAATCCCTTGTTGAGCTAACACACTGACATCAATGACACTTGGGCCAAGTGCACCTGAATAAACGGGCAATTCAAACGTTTTTCCATTTAATGTTAAATGTGCCTTTTGGGTATCAGACATGAGAGCCTCCTAATATTGCCCCTCTGCATAGTGGGCTATCATGAAAAGCAGATACTGAAATGATAGCGTATCTTCGTTTTTTTTGAAAGTCGAACGGTAAGTAATTCCTACTTTAACGTGTCTTCGAGTAGAGAAAACGCTCTATGCGCCAAATCAACAAAAGCGTACTCGCGTTCCTGAGCCGGCGTGCTTTCACCGGTAATCGTACAATCACTGATTTTCAGAATAGAAAGTGCACGAACCCGATGACGCATGGCAATCGTATATAACGCGGCTGTTTCCATCTCAACGGCTAAAACACCGTGCTTCATTAACTCTTGGCGTTCTTGTGCCTCGGTTTGGTAGAAGGTGTCTGTTGTCAAAACGGCCCCAACATGAATAGCCGCCTCCACTTGAGATGAGAAAATCTCATACGCCTTTTTTAGCAAGCGATAATCGGCAACAGGAGAAAAATCAATCTCACCAAACGTTCTTTTGTTGATATTTGAATCAGTACACGCTGCCATGGCCAAAACAATATCCCCAACACGAACAAATTCTTGACAAGCCCCTGCTGTTCCTAATCGAATTAAGGTTTTAACGCCATACTGTTGAATGAGTTCAGACGCATAAATTGACATGGAAGGCATTCCCATACCAACGCTTTGAATACTGACCGACCTCCCTTGATACTCCCCGGTAAACCCAAACATGTTTCGTACACGATTAACACATCGTATATGACTCAGATGAGTTTTTGCCACATGTTCTGCCCGCAAAGGATCTCCAGTTAAAAAAACAGTTTCTGCAAAATCTCCAAGTTTAGCACTAATATGATCACTCATTTTTTACTCCCAATTATGCCTTAACAAACGGCTAATAGATAACCCTTGAACCAATATAGAAAAAAGAACAACCGCGTAAGTCATCGGAACAATCAATGTTTTTGCGACTCCGCTAGGAAGCGTCAACGCCAAAGCAATCGCTAAACCACCACGCAAACCACCCCAAATCATAATGCGATAATTCATCGACTGCTTTCGACTCAGAAAACACAGCGGCAAGGTAACGGAAAAACAACGAGCAATTAATACGATAACAATCGCACCCACGCCACAAACAAGATCTAACATAGAACGCTGAATCGTGATCAACTCTAAGCCAATCAGCAAAAAGAGAATGGCATTGAAAGCGTGGTCAATCACTTCCCAAAAATGAATTAAATGTTGCCGTGATTTTTCTGTCATATAAAACATTTTCTTTCGATTCCCTAAAAATATGCCCGCAACCACCATCGCAAGGGGACCTGAGATATCGATGATTTGAGCAACCGCATACCCGCCGGTCGCAATCGCCAACGTAATCAAAATCTCCATTAACGAATCATCCAACGGCTTAATCAAGCGGTAACCCAAATAACCCAAGGCCACACCGTAGAGAATACCCCCTATTGCCTGCTGTAAAAACAGTAACGAGACGGCGGCGATTGTCGCCGCATGATGCTCATAGGTAATGGCGTAAATAGTAACAAACAATACAATCCCCACACCATCGTTAAAAAGCGACTCTCCTGCAAGTCGGGTTTCAAGCGATACAGGGGCCTTAAGCTTTTTAAAAATGGCCAAGACGGCAATAGGGTCTGTCGGAGAAATCAATGCGCCAAACATAAGGCAATAGGTAAGCTCCAAGGGATGATGAACAAGCATGAGAAAATAAAATGTCATCACGCCGACAATTCCAGTGGAGATCACGGTTCCACACAAAGCAAGTGCAACAATCTCCCATTTCTCACTAAGGAGCTGATCAATATTAAAATTTAAAGCACCGGCAAATAACAAAAAACTCAACATGCCATTCATTAAGAGTGAATGAAAGTTGATTTTCTCTAACGCTTGCGCAATATGTTCTTCCCCAAGATTCAGACCAAAACCGTGCAATATAACAATCAGCAACGTAATACATGCCGTCATCAACGTAATCGCAATCGAATTTTGTAGCTTGATATATCGATAATTAATATAACTAAAGGCAACAGCTGTCGTGAATAAAAAGGCAAGAATATTAAATATATTCATTCGTCTATGCTCCTTTTATGCTGGCAATCTTTTTGTGGACAAACAATTTGTGTTCCAAAACGTTTGGTTGTTTTCACGGTCAATATAGGCCAATGACAACTTGGACACGATTCTTTGATGGGCTCATTCCACGTCGCATATTGACAGCGAGGATAAGTCGAACACGAAAAGAAAATCTTTCCGTAACGCGATTTACGTTGCAACATTGTCCCTTTTTTACATTCAGGGCACTCAATTTCCAAATCTTTTGGCTTTTCCAAAGGTTCAATGTGCTTACATGTGGGATACTGACTACACCCAATAAATTTACCGTAACGTCCGGTTTTTACGACTAAATCACTGCTGCACGCAGGACACTGACGGTCGGAAACGACCTCGGGCACACCATCCACAGCATTTTCATCCTGTAAATTACGCGTATATTTACACTCAGGGTATGTCGTACACCCAATAAACCGCCCACGCTTGCCAAGACGAATAGACAAAGGGTTCTGACACTCAGGACATTTTTCATCCAACGTCTCTTGGGTCACATCTTTACGCTGAACATTGGCGGAAACATCATCAATTTTATCTTTAAACGGTGTCCAGAATTTTTCTAATACGGGAACCCACTGCTGCTCCCCTCGGGAAATCGCGTCAAGCTGATCTTCGAGTGTCGCGGTAAAATCATAATCCACATACTGCGTAAAATACCCTGTCAAAAATTTGTTGACAATTCGACCAACATCAGTCGGGAAAAAACGCTTTTTATCTAACAACGCATATTCACGACTGATCAGTGTTTGGATAATCGCGGCATAGGTGGAGGGGCGACCAATCCCGTGTTCTTCGAGGGCTTTCACTAAACTCGCTTCGCTATAACGGGGGGGGCGGCTCTGTAAAATGTTGCCGACACTCAATATCCTTCAGGTTAACGATATCACCCACGGTCATGGCCGGCAGTATTTTTTCATCGTCACTGTCTCCACGAGGCGTATCGTCGATATCTTCAAAATACACCGCCATAAAACCCGGATCAATCAATGCCGATCCATTCGCGCGAAACCAATGCTTATTCGATTGGCTACAACGCAAATCCACAGAAACGGTGTCGAGGGTCGCATGTGTCATTTGACTCGCGATGGTTCGTTTCCAGATGAGCTGGTATAATTTGGATTGATCAGCACTCAGTTGCTGTTTTATTGATTCTGGGGCATATCGGATGTGCGTTGGACGAATCGCTTCATGGGCTTCTTGCGCATTTTTTGATTTTGTTTTAAAAACGCGCACACTATCAGCCAAGGCTTTTTTGCCATACAACTCAACAATCAACTGCCGAATATCAGTAATCGCTTCATCCGCTATGTGAACAGAATCGGTACGCATATAGGTAATCAACCCCTCTGCCCCCCCCCCAACATCGACCCCTTCATAGAGTTGTTGTGCTATTTGCATCGTTTTACGCGCAGAAAAACCGAGCTTACGTGAGGCTTCTTGTTGCAACGTCGAGGTCGTAAATGGTGCTGTTGGATGTCGTTTACGTTGTTTCTTATCAACGTTATCGACAATTAACTGCCCATTAGCGGCTTTGAGTAATTTTTTCTTCGCGCTTTCTGCATTTTTTTGCGTTGTCATACTGAATTGTTCTTGCTTCTCACCATCTAGAACGATCAGTTTAGCGCCAAACGATTGTTCATTCAGTGCAGCATGAGCAATAATGCTCCAATATTCCTGCACATGAAAGCGCTCTATGTCTAACTCACGTTCAACAATCATGCGCAACGCAGGGCTTTGCACTCGGCCAGCGGACAATCCTGGACGAACCTTACGCCACAGTAACGGTGATAAATTAAAACCAACGAGGTAATCCAAGGCACGACGCGCCTGCTGAGCGTTAATTAAATCATCGGACAATTGCCGAGGGTGGGCTATAGCCTCTTGTACGGCACGCTTAGTAATTTCATGAAAAGCAACACGATGCAGCTCTTTTCCTTGTAATACTTTTTGTTCAGTTAATAATTCCCGTATGTGCCAGGCAATGGCTTCGCCTTCTCTGTCTGGGTCAGTCGCGAGATAAAGCGCATCGGCGTTTTTGACGGCCTTACTGATCGCTTGAACGTATTTGCTATTACGCTCTATCGTTTCATAAGTCATTTTAAACCCATGATTTGGGTCAACTGCGCCTTCTTTCGGCAACAAATCGCGCACATGACCATAACTGGCTAATACGTCAAAATCCTTTCCAAGGTATTTTTTAATCGTTTTTGATTTTGCGGGGGATTCGACCACCACCACATTTTTTGCCATAGTTTAATCCTTCTAAAGTAATCGATAACCACCCGCAACTTTTTCTACGTGGCCGGAGAGTTCCAATGTAATGAGCATAGAGCAAACTTCATGAAAAGCCAAGCCACTGTGCAAGACGATGTCATCGATGGGGGTCGAAAAATGATGGATATAAGTCATGAGCCTACGCTCTTCCTTGCCCAATCTTGTTGTTTTTTCATCACTGACCTGGGCATCCCACGTTATCGGAATAGAAAACCTAAGACACTCGACAACCTCCTGAATAGAACTCACTAAAGTCGCTCCCTCTCGAATCAGACGATGACAACCTTGCGTCATGGGATGATGAATACTCCCTGGAACAGCCATCACTTCTCTTCCTTGCTCTGCGGCAATTTTAGCCGTCGTCAAGGATCCACTTTTTAACGCCGCTTCCATCACAATCACGCCATCGCTTAAGGCACTAATAATGCGATTACGATGCGGAAAATTCGCTGGGCGTGGCGGCGTATCGGGCGGATATTCACTCACCACACAACCTCCTTGGTCGATAATTGCCTGCTTCAATTCACGATGCTGTTTGGGGTAATCCACATGAACACCACAACCTAAAACAGCAATTGTCTTCGCCGCACCTTGCAACGCGCCCTGATGCGCCGCACCATCAATCCCTAAAGCCATACCACTCACAATCACGATGCCCGCATTCGACAACACCGTTGCCCATTCTTTCGTTGTTCGCAACGCGATATTCGATGGTTTTCGTGTTCCAACAATGGCGACACAAGGTTTTGTTAAACAAGAAACTTCACCCTGAACGAATAAAGTCTTCGGCACTTGAACTATCTCCCTCAGACGAGAGGGGTACAACTTATCTGTAGAATCAAGAGTTTTCATAGAAAAACACATCAACAAAGTGGAAAGATTAAGATCAAAGGGAGGAGGCCAACAACATTTAAGGGTCTATTAATGAACAGCTGGTACAATGGGCAGAAAATAATAATTCGTCTGAGCGTTATATGCAACCTGATTTACTCAATTTTTTTTACGATACCGTACAGCGTGATCCTAAGGAAGCATTTGCTGAGGAAGAAGAAGTATTTGTTTACACGTTTACGCCTGGTCAACGATCGCCATTTGATCAAACTACTTTTCAAGAAAAAGACACTGCTATAGATTTACTCGTGTAAATTTAACACCAAAAGCCTATCATTAGCGCCTTTTCTTTCCGACGAACTAAGAAATATACTGCAGAATAATCGTGTTTTAAATACACCGGGCGAAGAAAAACAAACTGAAAATTTAGCCTTATCAAAGTTATTTAAATGTTATATGAATACACAAACTGGAGGTCTGCTAAACGACACCCACGGCTTTTCGACGATATTTCATGATATCCTTCATAATGGATTTATAATCGGCAACTCTCATCATTCGATAGACGGTTCGGTATGGGCTGATATAAATTTGGCTACATCCAATACAATTAACATTCATTCTTTCCTGATACAGTCTCAGTTTCTTTTTCAAACGCTTTATATCAAAAGCAGAGAAGGGGCTAGCCTCTGTTTGATGTCAGAATGTCCTGAAACAGGACCTCCCCGTAACAAATTATATTTAGGAATTGAAGAGTCTTGCGTGAAATACAGAACCACACTCACAAACAATGATTCCATTACACTTAGCGGCGATATTGGGGCTCAAGGTGGAGAGCTGTATCAGGCTATTCAAGAAAAAAAATTGGCAGAATTGAGCGAGCTATGCAAGGACAGCCTTTTTGATATTATATTAAAAAACGGTCATATCCCCGAATGGATTTCTGACGAAAAATTTTATACGTACACAGAGGATAAGCCTTCGTTTGACGATGCGAATCAAGATCTTTCGATCAATCATTTTTTGCACACCCCCATTAGAATAGATTTTTATCGCACATTCTCACTAGAACCGAGTCGGAATTACGCATGGCCAAAGCGTATGGATGATTTTGTTGCCCAAAACAACGAAACAGCACTGCAACCTAATTATGACTTGTCTAAGTTATCGGCGTGGTATAATGACAATACATCTGATAGCGCCCTGCAATCAGGCTTATTCTGCGATCTTGGACATCAAGAACCTCTCCCTGCGGATGATTTTATCGAATGCAAGGCAACAACACTAACCTTTACAGCACATTTTACTCGCTACGATTTTAACACTGTCGCTCTTATTTTTACTGACCTTGAATTACGTTTGAAACGTCTTAATTTTATATCCACATGCTTGCGGAACCCTAAATTAGCGTTGTGGGATAAAATAGAAAACAAAACAGGATTATGCGCAACACTGACGAATGAATTGGAATATCCGGTTGATCCTGCTTTTCAAGAACACTACAGCCATCATTTGACACGGCTTAGCTGCGCCAAGCCCGAAACCGATAACACAGAAGAATTTTTGGCCGGGCTGATTCCTATCGTTGAATTTTTACAGAATCAAACTCAAGGTAAAAAAGATAAACTAACGCAATTCGTCCAAACAGCCCGTGACACTTTCTCCGAAGATATTTTCCAGATTGGACTACGCTTGCTTAAAAAAATGGATTTTTTGAAAAACTTAAACACGCTTGCCACCTTAACGAAAAAAGAAAAATACGAGACGTGGGTTAATCATCTTCTTCAAGCAGATTCTAGGCAAGTTTTTTATAATGCAGTTTGTAGCCTCCTCTCTTCTAAGCACCCTATTTTTAGCAAAGCAAAAGAATGGTTACTGATGATGAGCGACTGCTTAGAAGCCCAAGATACATTCGAAAACTATTTAAGGCTAGTTGCGGATAACATCCTCGATCCGCTCGAGAGACTAAAAGAGATCAGTGAAAAAATCGACAACCTATCGACATATTATTGTATGATTGAGCTTGCGTCTCACGATAAACATTTATGCAGACATTTAAACAACTTAATCAAGGCAATCAAAGGAAGCTCTAAAGATACTGAAAAACACAAACAATACCTAGAAAATTACCTAGACTGCGGTACCAATCTGAATCAAGCAACATATCTATACACAGTTTTTCTCGCTGACCGTAAAAAATTCCGTCAACTAGACAGACTATTCGACAAAATTAATTCGCGCTATACCGCTTTACGGTGCGGGCTAGAGTCAGGCTATATCAACCAGCTCCATATTTGCTATCAACAGAGCGACAACTCAATCGATTCTTTTCATGAGAAAGCGATAGCAAGTATAAGCCGCCCCATAGACCCTACTGGAATACTAAAGCTTTTTTTTTACCATCTGTATACGAGCTTTTTTCTTGGCGAAATCCAAACAAACCACGACATTGACTGTTTTTTAGCAAACCTTAATGAAAAGATAGATAATCTTCCAAAGATTGGACCTATCCAGCGAGCAATCACTCACCAATATACTGAGCATCATCATCAGGAGTTTGAAGCGGCCATTCAGACAATGCGTACTCAGGAAAAGAATGAGAATAAAAACCAGGTAATTTTTGTCGAGATTTGTGCAAGACTTGCTTTTTTACGGCACTGGAAACATTTAAGCAAGACTCATTTGGAGCAAACTTTTAAGCGCATTCAGCATTTACTGAGCGAATTGCCTAACGATTTTTTGACCATAGAACTGCGCGTATCTTTGAGCGGCGTATGTGAAAAAATTTATGTGCTTCTCAGGCTAGTTTCATGCATAAAAGAAAGGGATAAGGGTGAAACGGCATTAAATAGATTTATTGATGAGGGTTATAATATATTCTACTATCATCAAGCCTCTGAAACTAATCATATGTTATACAGAATTTGGCTGCGATTGGCGACTTATGTCTATCAAGACAATAACATTACGAATCAAAACCACTTAAAGCTTCTGCTGTTAAGCAGTGACGAAGATGAGTTGGAAAAAGAATTTCGAGATTGTTTACAAAAAAATTTTAGACTAGACGATAGGTCATCAACCGAGCTTCTAACTGAGCTTGATGAGCCAAAAACACCGGAAGAGGACTCCTCATCGCAGCTGAAAAGTAGACTGCTGGCTAATGTCCTATTTAATAAAGAGGATATACGCTCGTTAATAAACATAGCGCGCCGAGACATAGCAGCACCAGGCAATATTAACGATTTTTTTTTAGAATTCACGACCGCTGTCGGATATATCGTAGGGAAATGGGTTCTCCTGAAAAATATTGCCCAAAATATTCTTCCCGTTTTACTCACCGCAGGGCATGTCATACTCCAGAATATTTTCACGGGGGAAATAAGGGACCCCAATCAAATAAAAACCTGGATTGATAATATGGGGATGATTCTATTAGATGTGCTCGAGTATAGACAAGATTCAGCCTTGTATCAGGCCTATCATGATCATAATAAAAATGGCGTTCTTTATACGCTTATTATCCTCTATCATGAACTGACTCGTTTACAAAAAAAAACGGGGCTTCAGATGAGAGAGCCCTTAAGAGAACTAGAAAAATGTGATCCCAATGTCATACGCGCGGTCTGTAAAAATGGAGTTTTGATGATTGTATGTAACGAACTCCCTAAGTTTAAACTACTTAAAGAGCCGCCACAAGACTACCGGACTGTTTTTAATAAAGATTCAAAATGTATTGAAATATATCCTTCTAGGAAGCATCAGGCGATGATCACCAATACGTGCACTAAAAATGAATCGCATTTATTACGACAATTCAATTTAGAAGATCCATTTAATTGCATTCTCTTAGAGCTGGCACAACAAGCCGTCCGCTTAAGCTTATCCTGTGGTGTTTACCCTAGACCCATTACATTAATTCTATTATCGTCCAAAGAAGAGCATTATGATGACCCCCAAATTTGGCTGCGCGCAACAGAAGATCAATGGATTGGAATTTTTGTACTAGGCCTGATATATGACGCACTGGCCCAATACGCACACGATAAAAACAACGCTCACGGGCTAAATTTTTGGTTACACAATGTCGATAATTTTATGGAGCGTAGAGACGGAGTAAACTTCATAGACAATTTAGGAAAATATGGAATAGAAAGTACAAGGATTGTAAAGACGCTGCCTTTTCGTCCCCATGCTTCTGTGGCAACAGTTCAAAAGCAGCTTAAAATTTTATCGACAGAACTTGATGAAACCGTGTATAGCAGGCGATGCTCACAAACGTCTCGGCGTGAAGAATGTGTTTCCTTCTTCAATGAGAGGCGCAAAAAAACCATAGAGCAGCTCCAGGAATCTTCTTCCTCTCGCGACTCGTCCATAGGCAAAGACGATCGAATATCAGGCTTTGAGCACAAGTAATTCCGCCAAGGAAATACCGGTGTGAGATTCTACTTCCCGTAAACAGGTGGGGCTGGTGACATTAATTTCGGTGATATAGTCACCGATCACATCTACCCCCACCCAAAAGAGGCCTGTTTGTTTTAACGTCTCGGACAGTTGTTTGCATAAATAACGATCACGTACAGTCAACGGAATAACTTTCGCTTGCCCACCCACAGCTAAATTTCCACGAAGATCATCCGCCGGCGGAATACGCGCGACGGCATAATCAAGCGGCTCTCCATCGATCATGGTGATTCGTTTATCTCCCGCCGCAATCTCAGGCAAAAAACGTTGCGCCATAATAAACTCGCTATGATGACGGGTGACCGTCTCTAAAATCACATGTTTATTTTTGTCCTGCTGGTCCAGATAAAAAATTCCTTTCCCTCCCATACCATCTAAGGGTTTTAACACAATACGCTCGTGTTTTTCCAAAAACTTTTTAATTAATGCACTGTCTTTGCTCACTAAGGTGGGAGGACAGAGATCAGGAAACGATTGCGCGAACAATTTTTCATTGCAATCACGAATGCTACGAGGATTATTGATAATGCGTGTGCTTTTTTTATCGACTAAATCAAGAAGCTGGGTTATATACAAATACGATGCATCAAAAGGAGGATCCATCCGCACCCAAATGACGTCAAAAAAGTCCAATAATTCATCATAAACCGTGATGTTATCAAACCACCGCTGGGGATCATCGATGAGGTATAACGACTTAACCGTCGCGCGTACTTGACCATCGTCTAAAAACACATGCTTACCTTCCGTGTAAAAAACATCATGACCCAATTTTTGAGCCGCTAACATGACAGCAAAAGTACTGTCTTTTTGATATTAATGGATTCGATCGGATCCATCATAAAAGATGTTTTTTATGCATTGAATCACACTTCTTTTATGTTTTTTGTACACATTTCTCTTCTCGTGCCGCCGCTAACATACTTAATCGTGCCACCGTATGATATAATTCAGCATGAGGCAATGATGTATTTGTCAAGGGTTCAAATTCCATGCCAGGCGCATTCAAGCTTTCGAAATTGCTCTTATTTTTGTGTAATCGATAAAACCCTCCGATCACCGAAGAGCCCATCATATACATCACAGGTTCTGCGACACTCTTGGACTGTCCTCGCGTTTCAACAGTATATACCCCTTCCTGAATGATCACGCGATGCACCGTTTTACTCCCTTTAGACGCTGACATTTTTGTCCGTTGTTTGCGATTTAACGCTCGAATATCATCGCTATTTTTAATGCTCATCACACTCATCCCATATGTCCCTGCATCCGCTTTAACAATAACGAAAGGTGGACTAGATATACTGTACGCATCATATTTTTTTTGAATCGCTTTCAATAAAGCCTCGACATTCGTCGTTAAACACCACTCTCCTTCACGCTGCATGAAGTCAACGTTATCACAGCAAAGAAAAAGCGGATCAATGAGCCAAGGATCTATCGATAAAAGATCGGAAAATTCTGCGGCCACATCACGATAATGCGAAAAGTGCGTTGTTTTTAATCGACTATGCCAGCCTAATTCCGGCGGCGGACACATCGGCTGTTCAATATCGTTTACATAAGCAGGAGCTCCAGAAGAAAAATCATTGTTTAGCCAAATAAGAGAAGGATCATAATGATCGAGAACCAGCCGTTGAGCTTGACGCTGAATAGGCTCCACCACAATATGTCCACCATGAGCAAGCTGAATCGCTGTATTCTGAGGAAAAAAAGTAGGATCCCCGCCAATACGGACATCCAAACCAGCTTCCCGAAGAAGAAACGATAGCGTGTTAATATTTTCCCAGTAAAACTGATTTCGCGAGTGATTTTCAGGAATCAACATTACGGACTTCGCACTAGGATAACGCTGACGCATCAGCGATTGTATCGCCTCAATCGCCTGCATGAACGATGTTTGGCTAAGATTATTAAAGCCTGCCGGATAAAGATTCATATCAATCGGCGCTAATTTAAACCCTGCATGACGTAAATCTATCGAACCATAAACAGGCGGAGGGGTGGATAACCATTGTTGTTCAAACCATCTGTCAATCGATGACCGTTCTTGACAGATTGCTTTTTCCAGATTCGAAAAAAAATAGGGAGCCGTCATTAGGATTCTCTTCTCATTCAAAAGACGCGATGATAGTCTTAGTATTTTAATGGGTCGTTAAGGATAAATCATGAACTTTTTTACTGACGTTATCAATCAATTACCCTCCATTCATCTAATGATCGTCGTTATTTCAGCCATTGTACACATTTTATTTTCAGGCGCGGTTGCAAAAGACGCCGGTGAGCTCATCAAGCGAGGGTTAAAAACCCACCTCGTTTCAGGCGTCACCTGGGCATTTGCGACACTCATCGGCGGACCTTTAGTTGCCGTCGGTTATTGGTTTATCCACCACTTGAAACCCCACAAATAATCCCCATCTACTGTCCTGAGTTTAGTTAATCATTCTTAGGAGGTAAAAAAATGGGTATTCGTTTATTAGAAGATCGTGTTCTAATTCAACCGCAGCAAGAAGAAAAAAGCGTCGGCGGGATCGTGATTCCAACAGCCGCACAACAAAAATCAGATACGGGCGTTGTCAAAGCCGTCGGAGCTGGTCGTCGTGATAAAAAAGGCGCGCATGTTCCCATGACAGTAAAAGTCGGTGACAAGGTGATGTACGGAAAATATTCCGGAACGGAAATCAAAATCGATGGCGAAACGATGATGATCGTGAATGAAAAAGACATTATCGGTATTGTAGATTAATTATTAGTGTAGATGAGGACAAAAAAATGGCAGATAAAATAGTAAGATTCGGTGAAGAAGCTCGTCAACAAATGTTGAAGGGTGTGGATATCCTAGCAGATGCTGTGCAAGTCACTATGGGGCCCAGCGGACGTGTTGTGATGTTAGCAAAATCATTTGGTGAACCAACAGTCACCAAAGATGGCGTATCCGTTGCGAAGGAAGTGGAATTGAAAGATCCTTTCCAAAACATGGGGGCGCAACTCGTCAAATCAGTGGCTTCTCAAACCTCTGATGAAGCCGGTGATGGTACAACAACCGCAACAGTATTAGCTCGTTCCATTCTAAAAGAAGGCATGAAAGCTATTGTGACAGGCCTCAATGCCATGGACATTAAACGAGGTATCGATAAAGCGGTAGCGGCTTCCGTTGAAGAATTGAAAAAAATGTCGGTTGCTTGTAACGATGACAAATCAATCGCGCAAGTCGGAACGATTTCTGCAAATTCTGACAAAGCCGTGGGCCGAATTATTGCCGATGCAATGGCAAAAGTAGGCAAAGAAGGGGTTATTACGGTTGAAGATGGCTCTGGCTTAGATAACCAACTCGATGTCGTTGAAGGAATGCAGTTTGATCGTGGCTATTTATCGCCTTATTTCATTAATAACCAACAAAGCATGTCTTGTGAATTAGAACATCCCTTTATTTTGCTAGTCGACAAAAAAATTTCTAATATCCGTGATATGTTACCCACCTTGGAAGCCGTTGCAAAATCAGGCCGTCCATTAATGATTATCGCGGAAGATGTTGAAGGTGAAGCTCTTGCAACCTTAGTCGTGAATAATCTTCGCGGAATCGTTAAAGTGTGTGCTGTCAAAGCCCCTGGATTCGGTGATCGCCGCAAAGAAATGATGCAAGACATTGCTGTTTTAACCGGCGCGACGGTTATTGCCGAAGAAACGGGGATGACGCTTGAGCAAGCGAAATTGGAAGATTTAGGTACTGCAAAACGCGTAACTGTGACCAAAGATAATTCCACTATTATCGATGGCGCCGGCGAAACAACAGCGATTGCTACTCGGATTGAACAAATTCGTGTGCAAGTTAAAGACACAACATCAGACTATGACCGCGAAAAATTACAAGAACGATTAGCAAAACTCTCTGGAGGCGTTGCGGTTATCAAAGTTGGCGCAACAACCGAACTTGAAATGAAAGAGAAAAAAGCTCGCGTAGAAGATGCTTTGCACGCGACTCGCGCTGCTGTTGAAGAAGGCGTGATTCCTGGCGGTGGTGTTGCGTTAATCCGTGTTGCTGAAAAAATTAAAGCACTGAAGGCTGATAATGATGCTCAACAACTCGGCGTCGACATTGTTCGCCGCGCTATGTCAGCACCATTACGTCAAATCGTTGCGAATACAGGGGCTGAAGCGTCTGTTGTTGCGAATAAAGTCGCTGATGGAAAAGCCAACTTTGGTTACAACGCAGCGACTGGCGAATATGGCGATATGATCGACATGGGGATTTTAGATCCAACGAAAGTCACACGAACAGCGTTGCAAAATGCGGCTTCTGTGGCCGGACTCATGATTACCACCGATTGCATGATTGCTGACGCACCGAAGGAAGATGCTGGTCATGACCATGGTGGAATGGGTGGCGGCATGGGAGGAATGGGTGGTATGGGAGGAATGGGCGGCATGATGTAACCCATCCCAGTAAAACATCCTAGGTTTAGTTACCTAGATTTTTCCCTAACGCGGCAATCTGAGGCCATCAAATTGCCGCGTTTTTTTTAATCTTTTATCAACTGTTGTAGGGGCGTATTTTCGATAACGTCTTGATCTCGGCGTAAAAACTCCCCTGCCAAAGCTAAATACCCAATAGCCCCTGTACTCGTGACATCGTAAGCAATAACCGATTGTGCATGGCTAGGTGCTTCAGCTAATCGAATATTTCTTGGAATCGCTGTCCGATAAACGAGGTTAGGAAAATGTTCATGCAACTCAGCCGAAACATCCTGTGTTAAGCGACTTCGATTATCAAACATGGTTCGCAATAATCCTTCAACGCGCAAATAAGGATTGACCGTTTCTTTAATTTCTTGAATAGTATGTAGCAAACTCGACAATCCTTCCAACGCATAATATTCGCACTGAATTGGAATCAATACAGAATCAGCAGCGACAAGGGCATTCGCCGTTAACATATTGAGCGACGGCGGGCAATCAATCAGAATATGATCAAACTGTTTTTTAATGGATTTTAGATGTTGCCGTAACTGGATTTCACGTTGTGTAAATTGTACTAACCGAATTTCAGCTTCGGTCAAATCACTATCCGCAGGAATAAGCGAAAAATTTTCGGCGGTCATAAATATCGCCTTTTCAATCGGCTGATTGCCTAAAAGAACATCATTACATGTTGCCACTTGTTCTCCGCTGACGATATGACACGCCATCGATGCGTTTCCTTGCGGGTCTAAATCGATAAGCAATACTTTTTTACCCATTTTAGCTAAGGCAGCAGCCAAATTGACTGTTGTTGTTGTTTTTCCAACACCACCTTTTTGATTTGTAATCGCTGTTATTTTAACCACAAACTGTACCTTTTTTGCGCATCACTGAACTTAACGTTGCTATTCTCTCATATTTATGGTTAAAAAGTCATAAGAGAAATGTACGAGATGAGACCTTGGCAACATCCCTTTTTTTATTCAGACAAGATTTACGACTGTCAGACAATATCGGCTTATTAGAAGCATCAAGATTAGGAAAAGTATTACCTGTATATATTTATACAAACGCCGAACAATCTCATCTTGGAAGCAGCAGTCGACTGTACTTACATTACTCATTGGAATCACTTAACCGATCACTGAACAAGTGCTTGAATATTTATCAAGGCAATCCCGTTTCTATCATTGCCAAGCTGGTCAAAGAATATAACGTCACCCATGTTTTCTGGAGCCGTTGTTATGAACCATGGAGAATCGCCGAAGAGAGCTGCATTAAAGAAACGCTGACTGAGCTCCAAGTTCGCTACCGTATTTTCAATTCATCCTACTTATGGCCGCCAGAGAATATTAAAAATGACATCGGGTCATATTACAAAGTATTTACTGCGTACAAAAGAAAAGCTTATCTTTTCGAACCCAGAAAACCCGTGCCCGCACCAAGCCAACTCACCCTGATCAACGATAAACATAACCACACAACACTCGGCGACTTAGCCTTAATCACTCATGCGCCTTGGGAAAAAAAAAATACAACAATACTGGACATTTGGCGAACTATCCGCCCTTGAAAAACTAGAGCGCTTTTTGACTCATCACTTAGCTGGATACAAAAAAGGGCGCGATTATCCGGCGGAAAACCATACCTCAAGGCTGTCTGTCAATTTGCATTTCGGTGAAATATCACCTCATCAAGTGTGGCAAGCAACGCAACGTTGTCGATTATTCGGCGCGTCAGAAGAAGATATTGATCATTTTTTAAATGAGCTGATATGGCGCGAATTTTCTTGTTACCTGATGAGTCATTTCAATCAACTACCTGTTAAAAATTTTCAATCGAAGTTTGATGCTTTTCCATGGAAAAAAACGGAAAACCTGATTGATGCATGGAAAACTGGGCAGACAGGCTACCCTCTTGTTGATGCAGGCATGAGAGAACTTTGGAAAACAGGGTATATGCATAACCGTGTTCGTATGGTTGTTGCCTCATTTCTCGTTAAAAATTTGAGCATTCACTGGCATGTTGGCCGAGATTGGTTTTGGGAATGCTTGGTAGACGCCGATCTTGCGAACAATAGCGCAAGCTGGCAGTGGGTAGCCGGTTGCGGAGTCGATGCAGCGCCCTACTTTAGAATTTTTAACCCAACCACCCAAGGAGAAAAGTTTGACAGCCAAGGCACCTATACGAAAAAATTTTTACCCGAATTAAAACGACTACCCAATAAGTATTTATTCCAACCATGGACAGCTCCGACACAGATATTAGCTGCATCCAACATTATCTTAGGGAAAACGTATCCCAACCCTATCGTCGATCTATCCATATCAAGAAAAGAAGCCCTGGAGGCGTATCAAAAATTATAGTGATCGCTTATTCACTAAAAAATGACATGATGTCAGGAAGGACTTCTTTAAAATCACTAAATGAATGCCCGCCACCTGAACGAATAATCTGAGGAGAACGCGCAAATAACGCTTTAGCTATCCGATAGTCAACAATGTCATCGTCTGTTTGCAATAATAATAAAAACCGTTCAGGGGCAATAAGAGGATCGCACCTAAAGCGTTCTAAGCAAGCAACAAATTCTGGTGTCACAGAAAATTCCTCACCGGTCACATCGTTTTTGTAATTACCACAATAACCATACATGGTTTCCCAGGGAGTTGTTGCTGGGTTAATGAGCACCGCTTTTGCATCGCGATAATGATGCGCAAGATAAATCGCATAATACCCACCTAAGGAACTGCCAACAAAACAAAAACGATAGACCTCCGACAACGAATCAAGGTGCGCGTCTAATTGTTGCATCGCTTTCATTGGATCATGAATCAGTGTGGGCGAATAATAAGGAATATCGGGAAAATTTTTGTGCAGATACTCGCGTAACCACTGCGATTTTGTTGCAATCCCCGAACTATTAAACCCATGAATATAAATAATATACAATGGCTTCATCAGCACTCGTCTCTATGTTATTTTCAGTAGCATTATTCTCATCATAATGGCACAATAGATCCAATTTATGCTCTATTGTAGCACTGTTTTTCTTCCCCTTAAAGCCAAGGTTGATTGATGCGTTTATGTCTACTCGTTTGTGGAAATTCTACTGTACCTGAAGAAATAAGCCGCTATTTTCCAACCCTTACTCACTTATCGTTGCTGGACTGCCGTAATTTCGTCGAGATAAATGTTGATTCTCTTGTGGATGACTACACTCTCTTCATCAAAAATGGTGACACTTTATCACCCCATGTGGCGCAATATCTAAACCTGTATCTTTCTCAAGAAATGCCGGATATGCTTTATTCCGATGAAGCCATCACCTTTGACAATAAAATTTTCTTTAAGTTTTACAAACCCGATTATTCCCCCGAGCTGATTTTATCCATGAATTACTTCGGCAATTTGCTCTGTGTGAAAACCAGTTTGTTGAAGAAAATTAATAAAATCGATAGCACTCATTATGAAAATTTTTTATATGAAATCGTTTTAAAAACGCTTCCTTTTTGCAAGAAAATCACACACGTTGATGAGATTCTTTACTATCGCACCATCTCAAAAAATAAAATCAGTTACGACGATTATTATGCGAACTTTGATCAAGCGGCTGGTCGAAAATTACTTGAAAAGTACTGCCAAGATAATCAGATTGACGCAAAAGTGCTGGATGGACAATATCATGGTACCTATCGAATAAAATATGCTATTCAACATCAGCCCTTAATTAGCATCATTATTCCCTTTAAAAATAAACCCGATCTACTAAAAGCGTGCATTAATTCAATCTTGAAAAAATCAACGTACAAAAATTTCGAGATTATTGGGATTGATAATGGATCGACTGAGCAAGATGTTTTTGACTTAATCAAAAATTTTGAAGCGATAGATTCACGACTTCGTTTTCATTCCGTAGATGTCCCTTTTAATTATTCTCTACTTAATAACATCGCTGTCAACCAGTTTGCCAAAGGAGACCACCTACTTTTTCTTAACAATGATACTGAAGTCATCGAGCCTACTTGGATTGAGGCCATGCTTGAGCATTCTCAACGTGCTGATGTTGGCCTGGTTGGGGCGAAGTTATTATATCCTGATGATTCCATTCAACACTGTGGTGTAATTTTGGGGCAGAGGCGTGCGGTGCATGCTCATCGACAATTGCCAAACAACCAGTCTGGTTATTTTTATTTCCCTCATGTTATTCGCAATTACCATGTCGTGACATTTGCTTGTGCAATGATCAAAACAGCGCTTTTTAAAAAAATTGGCGGACTCGATGAGCACCTTAAGATTGCTTTTAATGATGTCGATATTTGTGCGCGTGTGAGTGCTCTTGGCTATTATAATGTGTATACGCCCTATGCGATTTTATATCACTATGAAAGCAAAAGTCGCGGGATGGATGATACGCAAGAAAAAATAATTCTCGCAAACTGGGAGCAAGGAATAGCGATGAAAAATACACCCAGTCTTTTTTTACGTGATTCTTTTTATAATAAACATTTAACGCAATATGACGATGATTTTTCAGAAGGCTTTAAAGAAGATATAAGAGGATTACTGCTGATTTTATTTTTTAGAATAAAAAGACGAATTCAGGAACTTGGATTTAGAAAAGTATGTACGCTAACGTTTAAAAGATTGCGCGAAAGAAAAAATGCAGCATGATGCGCAAACCTTATCGCCCGTTGTTTTGCAATGATTCTACTTTATTTTCCAATTCTTGAACACGCTCTTGTACACGTGCCACTATTTGTTTTTGAACTTCAAATTCTTCACGGGTAACCAAATGCATCTTTTCAAACGCAGAGTCTAAAATCACACGAATATTTTTCTTGAGATCTTCTGTTAACGCTTGAATATCTTGCGGCAAAACCGCTGAAATTTTTTCTACGATATCGTCAAGAAATACTGGTCTCATGAAAGATTCTCCATCATGGTTGGCAATGCTCGAGAAGCTTTATGTATATTTTCATTGTAGTATTTCGTCGTGAACTTTCGCGATGCGGCTTCCGCTTCACGAAAAACAGAAATATCACCATTTTTAATCGCCATGGTTGCGGTCCACCAACCGGACGGGTAACAGGGCTGAGGAAATTGCAAGGTCACAACATCCGTAAATCCCGCTTTTTTCATATTCCGATGCATGGGCTTAATAATCGCATCTAAATGAAATAAAGGCGACTCACTTTGGTGAATAATCAATCCATTCTTACGTAATATTCGACGACATTCTTCATAAAAAGCATGGGTAAATAATCCTTCCCCAGGCCCCAATGGATCAGTAGAATCGACAATCACAATATCAACAGACTCTGCGCGCGCATCTTTAACCCACTGTACGCCATCACCAAAATAAAAATGTGCCCTCGGGTCATTATTCGCTTCACATAATTCAGGAAAATATTGTTCGGAAAGCCGAGTCACACGTTCATCAATATCAATTTGCCATACCGATTCGATATCCTGATGCTTCAATACTTCTCGCAAAGTACCGCAGTCACCACCCCCAATAATCACAACATTTTTCGGATGAGGATGGGTAAAAATAGCCGGATGAGACATCATTTCATGATACAAAAAATTATCTCGACTAGTCAGCATCGTAAATCCATCGATCGCCATCAAATATCCAAACGATTCTGTCTCATAAATTTCTATTTTTTGGTAAGGCGTTTTCTCTTCATGAAGCTTAGCTTTAATTTTAAATCCAAATGCCGTTTCTTGGCCTGGATGTTCTTCCATAAAATACTGGTTGATATCCATCGTATTTTAAATCTCCGCGCTAAAAATCAGTGTCAAGCATTCTAGCGAGTGAGGGATCAAAGCACAAGGTTTGTGCTGCATTCGTTCGCCGACGCTCTTCAACACTATTGGCCAACACATCAAATAAGTTCAACGTTTGCTCCCAAGACAAACAGGCATCCGTAACGCTTTGGCCATATTCTAAGGGGATATCCACCCGTAAGTTTTGTCGGCCTGCGACTAAAAAGCTTTCCAACATCACTCCAATAATCGAAGTATTGCTGCTGGCAACGGCTTGAGCAACACTAAAGACCACCTGCTGTTGCTGGAGGTGTTTCTTTGTGCTATTACCATGACTGCAATCAATCATGACACGCGGTAATAACTGTTTTTTTTTCAATCGACGCACCGTACGTTCTACATCGACGACATCGTAATTCGTACGACACCGAGAACCGCGCAAAACAACATGCGTATGAGGGTTACCGGCACTTCTGACAATCGTTGCCTGTCCTTGCTCAGTGATACTAAAAAAACTGTGGGGATGAGCGGCTGTTTCAACTGCATCTATCGCCACTTGCACATTGCCACTCGTATTATTTTTGAATCCTACGGCCATGGACAAACCAGACGCCAATTCACGATATAACCGAGCTTCAGAGGAGCGCGCACCTATCGCTCCCCAGGTAATAAAATCGCCAATATACGTAGGAGAAAAAACATCAATAAACTCTGTCGCGGCAGGAACACCGAGGCTTGTTATATCCGATAATAAACGACGTGCCAACAATAAACCGTCATTAATGGCATGGCTACCATTCAGATAAGGATCATTAATCAAGCCTTTCCAACCCGTTGTGGTGCGTGGCTTTTCAAGGTAAACACGCATCACAATATGCAAGTGCTTTTTATAGTCTTGCATGGCTTTTTTTAAATGCTCGGCATACTCGAAGGCTGCTTTTGTGTCATGAATAGAACAGGGACCAACAATCACCAGCAAACGATCATCCAGGCCAGAAATAATGTTAATAGTTTCTTGCCGCGATTGCAGAACCATATCACGCGCAGACAAAGTGAGCGGCAACATTTCTTTTATGGCACACGGGGATAATAGCGTATGACAAAATGACGAGGGCCACACACAGGAAGGCTCAATCATATTTTTGTTAAAATCATCAATAAATAGGCTCGAGTGTAACAGATTTTGTTAAAAACCAACAGGCAGCTTGTCTAAATTTCTACCATAAAAAATCTCAAGCATTTCACGACGTACCGCGGCACGAATATCTCGAGCTTCAGTCTCACTGAATTCTTCAATGCCAGCGCCAAATAAATAATTATTTAACTCAAATTGCTTTAATAACATTTTAGTGTGAAAAATATTTTCTTGATATACATTAACATCGATCATTTGATAATTACCGTGTGTCTCTGCAGAAAAATAGTTTTGAATCGAATTAATATGATGGTCTTGAAAATGCTTGACTCCATGCGTGTCGCGCGTAAAACCGCGAATTCGATAATCAACAGTGACAATATCAGATTCAAAGGCGTGAATAAGATAATTTAAGGCTTTGAGTGGCGAAATAACACCACAGGTGGAAACATCAATATCGGCACGAAAAGTAGAAATACCTTCATGAGGGTGGCTTTCCGGATAAGTATGCACCGTAATATGGCTTTTATCTAAATGCCCTAATACTGTTTTTGACAAGGGGCCAGGAGATTCTGTATTGGCCAAGTTATCGGCGTGAAGAGGGCCTTCGCTAATCAACATCGTCACACTCGCTCCCTGTGGCTCATAATCTTGCGATGCAATGTTTAATACATTAGCCCCAATGATATCAGAGACATCCGTTAAAATTTTCGTTAAACGTTCCGCATTATAAACTTCATCAATATAGCGAATATACTCTTCTTGATGCTGCTTGGTTTTCGCATAACAGATATCATAAATATTAAAACTTAAGGAATTTGTCAAATTATTAAACCCGTGCAACTTAAGCTTTTTACGATTGATTTCGACCAAGAGACCCCCACATAGACCCACTTAACTTTTAATGAGTGTGACATAAAATAGGAAAGATGTCATTGACCTAGTCTTTAATAGATCATTCAGATTATAATGAATCAAGGTATTTCAAAAATCATACAAGCGGGATCATGAACAAACACAATGTTTCGAGTATTATCCACGTTTCGCATGTGAGCAAACAATTTAAAAAAAGTGAAAAACAACCCTTAAATGTTTTACAAGATATTAATTTTGAATTAAAGCCTGGAGAAATTGTTGCTTTACTTGGAAAATCTGGCGCAGGAAAGTCTACACTATTGCGTATTATTTCAGGCTTAGTCGAACCCTCTCAAGGCGAAGTTTTTTATCGTGGGCATAAAGTAACGCAACCTGTCCAAGGAATTTCCATGGTATTTCAATCGTTTGCGTTGATGCCGTGGTTGACCGTTTTACAAAATGTTGAACTTGGCTTAGAAGCACAAGGCATTAGCCTACAAGAACGACGACGACGCGCGCTCCGCGCGATTGATACCATAGGATTAGACGGTTTTGAATCTGCTTTTCCAAAAGAACTCTCTGGCGGAATGCGTCAACGTGTTGGATTTGCCCGCGCCTTAGTCGTCAACCCTGATATTTTATTGATGGATGAACCATTTTCTGCCTTAGATGTCTTGACGTCAGAAAATCTTAGAAGTGACTTACTCGATTTATGGCATACCAAAAAAACTCGTTTGAATGGCATTTTACTCGTCACTCATGATATTGATGAAGCGGTAGAAATGGCGGATAAAATTGTTATTTTTGATGACAATCCAGGATCGATTAAATCAATATTATCCGTCACATTACCCTACCCGCGTTATACGCAATCTCCAGAATTTCGTCATATGGTCGACCGCGTTTATACGTTGATGACGACCCGGGATATCGGTCGGGGCTTGACCACGCGAACTCAAGCGAAAGGTATCGGGTTAGAATACCGACTCCCAGACGTACAAGCCTCTGATATTGCCGGTCTATTAGAAACACTCAATGCACCAGAGCATGAAGGTCGGATGGACTTACCCAAACTCTCCGAAAAAGCGTTTTTAGATGGTGATGATTTATTTCCATTAACTGAAGTGCTGGAGATCCTCCATTTTGCGCGTATTTCACACGGCGACATCATGATTACACCAGAAGGAATGGCGTTTGCAAAAGCAGATATGCTCGAAAGAAAAAAACTATTTTCACAGCATATTTTGAATTATATCCCATTAGCACAACATATTTGTTCTTACTTAGATCAAGACTCAAAACACAGTATTTCAGAAGAAGTATTTTTACGCGAGTTAGAAGAATATTTTAGCGAAAAAGACGCCGCACGGATTTTAACCACAATGATCAACTGGGGACGATATGCAGAATTATTCGCCTACAATTTTAACACAGGCGTATTGAGCTTAGAAAACCCTGGTTGACAAATAAAATATTATCGACATCACCGAAAAGAACGACGATGCTCCCGTATTAAACCAAAACGCGCAATGGCTTCACGATGTGAACGCGTTGGGTAGCCTTTATGTCGTGCAAAATCATAGATCGGAAATTCTTTATGAAGCTTTTGCATCCAACGATCTCGAGTGACTTTCGCAAGAATAGATGCCGCACTAATCGCAGCAATAATACCATCCCCCCGCACGATTGTTTCTGTTGTACAACATAATCCAGGATCTTGATTTCCATCTACCAAAGCAAGAGTTGGTTGTATTGTCAGCTGTTCCACTGCACGACGCATCGCCAGAAAAGTGGCCTGAAGAATATTCAGCGCATCGATTTCCATCGAGCTCGCAAATCCAATACCATAAGATAACGCCTGTTGAGTAATTACTTCAAATAAAATCTCTCGTTTTTTTTCAGAGAGTTTTTTCGAATCGGCTAATCCTAATATTGGTTTAGACGGGTCTAAAATAACCGCCGCCGCGACAACAGGGCCCGCAAGCGGCCCACGACCGGCTTCGTCAATGCCCGCAACAATGTCATGCATAACTTTTCTCTTTTTTCTCACGTCGACACAACGAATAGGCGGGTACGGTTGAACGCTCACGATAAGTCTCTATTGTCACCAAATTAAGATTCAGCGAACGACAAGTTTTTTCATATAAAATAACAGCACCATGTGGATGTTGTTTCAACCACAACTTGAGTTCATCGAATGATTTTAATACCGTGATCGGGCGAGTTAATCGTGCCACATAATCAAACTGGCCGAGATAAGTTAACTCGTATAAGCCTATTGGATCGTGATTCAATTCTTGTTGATGTAACTGCCTTGCCATTGGAACAATACGGGTAAACTCTTTTTCAAAGGGATCAAAAATCAAATTGAGCATTCCATAGATCAAAAAAACCATCATGCAGGCAAATGTTAAAAAACGCATCAAGTTTTTTCTAAAAAAATAGAATCCAACAAGTACAAAAAAACAAAACATTCCAACAAAAGATAGCGCCAACATAGAAAAACAAAAATGCCCGCCAAAATTATGAAAGATAAGAGCCTGCAAATCATCAGAAAAAATCAAACCACAACACAGAAGAAAGAAAAGAGCAACAATAATGCTGAACACCGCAACATTTAAACGCACAATGTTTTTGTTGCCTTTATACACAACAAG